>JBIKSI010000191.1:0-5105 GCA_044348665.1 Crocinitomicaceae bacterium | reverse complement strand
TCTACCAATTCTGTGAATGTAATTTTCTGGTTCCTCAGGTATATCAATATTAATAACGTGACTCACCTCTGAAATATCGATTCCACGTGAAATCAAATCTGTTGCAATCAAAAACTGAATATTCCCATTTTTGAAGTCAGTTACTGTATTGAAACGTAAATTTTGAGATTTATTAGAATGAATGACACCCACCGATAAATCCGAATTTTGACTTAATTCCTCAAAAACCATATCCGCTTTTTTCTTGGAATCAACGAACATCAATACTTTAGTATAGGCTTTATTTTCTTCCAATTGTTTCTTCAAATAGGCGATTTTCGTATAGAAATTTGGAATTTCGATCGCTTTTTGAATAATTTTTTCAATTGGTGTTCCAGCTGGTGCTGCTTCAACTTTGATTGGATCGATGAAATAATCTAGGATAAAATATTCAATGTCGTCTGAAAGTGTTGCAGAAAACATCAAACTTTGTTTTTTTGGTGGTAAAATTTCCAATAATTGACTTAATTGTGGTCTAAAACCTAAATCCAACATTTCATCTACTTCATCGATAATTAGTTTTTTCACATCCTTTAAAATCAAATCTCCGTTTAAAGCTAAATCTAAAAGTCGACCAGGCGTGGAAACCAAAATGTCCAATCCATTTGCAATTTCTTCTGATTGAGTGCGAATATTTACACCTCCAAAAGTACCAATTGTAACCACATTCATGTAGGTAGTCAATTTCTCTATTTCATCAACAATTTGAACCACTAATTCTCTAGTTGGAACTACAATGATAATTTGTGGATTTCTTTTCTTTGAAAACGCCCATTGACGCAGAGTAGGCAATAAATACGCTAAAGTTTTTCCAGTTCCTGTTTGAGCAATTCCAATGACATCCTTTCCAGACATAATTGGAGAAAAGGATTTTTCTTGAATACTTGTTGGGAATTCAAAGTTAAGATCTGCAAGCGCATTCAATAATTGTTTGCTTAAATTTAAGTCGCTAAATTTTGTCATTGGTGTTTTTCTGAAAATTTGAAGTAGTGTAGATTTGCAAAAATACGATTTTTTAACGGATAAAGGCAGGTATTATTCATTTTTTAACTTTTTTAAATTGTCTTGTGAGAGTCTAATTTGTTGATTATGAGTTTTCTGTAGATAAAAATGAGGGCTTCTGAATACTTGAAACTAACAAATAATTCAATTTTTTTCAGTATTTGATGTAACAAAAGTTGCGAAATCAGTTATTGTTTAAAAAATAATATTTATGAAAGGATTATCATTACACAGCAAAGCTTTAAGCTTAACGATTTTTTTAGTTTTTGTAACTACTAGTATATTTTCTCAGGATTTTTCTGACGCTTTTAGAGAATTTAAAAATGGATACATGTATAGTAATTATTATACAGAATCATTTTATGAAGAGCAACAGGGTTTGTTGACATCAAAAAAGAGGAGTAAATTAGGGATTAAAAAAATAGTTATAACTAATAAGTCGAAGAATGATAAACCACGTGTTACAGAACTATCTTATAATTCCAAAGGGAAATTAGTTCATTCAAAAAGTAATAAATTTGAGCGCAAAAGTGAGTACATATCTGATACATTAGAAAATTACCGTTTCACATCATACAAAGGAAAAACGAAAGAAAACAAGCGAAGCTACCTTGGTAAAGAAATTCTCACAGATGAGCGGCTAGTTAATGGCAAACAAGTTTCATTTACTAGCAATGAATATACTGATTTTGGAAAAATTAAGTATTCGAAATTCACAGGTAAAAGGAATCTATTTGAAATGAAGTACACTTATAATGACCAAAATAAATTGATTAGAAGTGAATATTTAAAGAATGGAAAAGTCAAACAATCGTGGGTTTATGAATGTAAGGAACAAGGCGAATTGCTGACTTCAAGCAAAAATGAATTACTATCAAGTGTTTGCACTTACAGGGAAGAAAGTTCAGATGGCTCTTATTCAGTTTTCACACGTTCTATCGTAGATGGAAAAGTACGCTTAAACAAAAATATTTTCAGTAAAGATTCTGTTTTGATTGGCAACGAATATTACGAAAAAGATTCCGTTTTAATTAGAAAATGGTCCAATAAGAATGGAGTTGATATCAATGAAAACTATAAAAAAGGAAAACTAGATAGAAGCTGGGTGAAAAAGTATAATTCCAATAAGCAAGTGATTGAGTCATCTTTTTTAAGAAAAGGAAAATTGATCAATAAATCCACTTTCACTTACGATGAACTAGGAAACAATATTGTTAAGGAGGATTATTATGGCAAGAAAATGAAATTAAAATTTAAATATGTCAATAGTTTTAATGAAAATAAAACAAAAAAGCAGAATTTGTATTACAAAAAGGGAAAGTTGATGCGTGAACAAAACTTTACCTATGAATTTTGAAAGATGCAAAAATGTTAAATTTACTGATAATAAGTTCTTTAGTTGATTATTTTTTGTAAATTAGAATCATCAAAGGAGAACTTATGGCATTTTATGAATTAGAAGAAGGGGAGAAACTTATCAACACATGGACATTGTTGTATACACCCCCAAAAGGTGGCAAGTATAATGGGAAATTAGTTGTGACAAATCGACGTTTACTGTACGATGCACAATTTGATGTGAGTGCCTCAGGAATTGTGGATGAATTATTGTGGTTCAAAAAGGGATCCGAGGCATATATTTCAATACCAAAAAGTCGGATCAAACAAGTTGTTGCAGAAAAGAGTTTCTTTGCCAAAAAAGTAATCTTGACTTTAGATGATGAGTCAAAACATACTTTTAACTATGGGATGTTAAACATTGACCCTGTTGTGAAAGCAATTGAAGACAAATAATAGTTAGTTTTTTTTGGGTTTTTTAGTTCGAATTTAATATGTTGGCATAATAATTGTTTGTGTTTCTGAAAATTTTAAATAATAAAACCATGAACAAGATTTCCTTATTTTTGGCCACTTTTTTAATTGGGGTACTAAGTTTTTCTCAAGAATATAATTACACAGATAGTATTTACTTCAAAGGGAAATATTACAACAAAGCTGATTACAATAAAGCACTTGAATTAGATGCGAAATTGAATTTCGAAACCTATTTTATGCCCGGATTAGCATATTCTGTTTATCAGCCCAAGGCAAGTGATTCTTTAGGTTTATTTTCAGGTTTGGCTGTTGAATATTTGATCTACGCAAAGGCTGAGCAAAATGATGAATCAGGACCAAGTCACGTTCGTTGGTATTCAAAATTAAACATTCTTAATTCGGATAAAAAAGATATTAATTCGATGTTTATGTATACTGTTGGTTTAGATTTATCCTTGGAGAAAAATCCTAAAAGAAATTTTCTCGTACCTTATTTCGGACTTGAATTTGGTGGAATAACACAAAAACAATTGGGTTCTACAGTTCAATTTACTCCTACATTAGGGATTCATTTACTTGCAAAAAAGAATATCTTTTTAAATGTTCATGGCGGTTACGTGTATCCACTTAGAAATTTTGAAATTCAACAAGGCTGGTTTGCACAGGCTGGTTTGAATTTTGCTTTGTGGTAGGAAGTAAATTTTGCTTATCCGTTATTAAACATTGAAATGCTTTTACTTTGTGTATGCTGAGATACAAATAGCAAAAAGTAAAAAACCCAATTAACTGAAATTCAATTAATTGGGTTTTTTTGTGACCTCGTCAGGACTAAAACCTATCTAACTGTTCTATTCTCAAAAGCATACATAAAATTAGTGTTTAGTTGCTTTATAATACTGTTTACAATGGTTTTCAGATTATTAAAAAGTTGTATAAAATTAACAAAAATTAAAATTGGTTAATAAATCGTTGCACAAATGTTGCACAAAGTAATTAATTTGACTATCTTTGAATTTCTAAAAAACACATAATGGCGAAAATTAATTACTATTTAAGAGGTCAAAACGAATTGTCAAATATTTACATTCAAGTTCTTGACGGTCGAAAAGCAAACATTCGTTTGAATACTGGTTTTGTAATTGAAAAATCATACTGGAATGAAAGTAAGAATGAGATTAAAGATTTAGAAACTATTCAAGGAACACGAAAAAAAGTAACTCGAATATTAACAGATGAGGAAAAGCAAAACCAACTTAATCAATTAGCGAAAATTAAAGACGTTCGTAATTCGCTTGAAAAATTGAAAGTTGATGTAACAAATGAACTTAGAACCGCAAAAGCACAAAGCATTGAATTAAACCGTGAATGGCTCGAAAATGTAATGTTAAAATCTAAAGGTTTATTTAATGATGAAAGTACCTTGTTTTCAGACCTCATCAAAAATTATAAAGAAAAAATAACTGGAAAAGTTTCAGATGGTACGATACGAAATTACAATACAAGTTTAGCGAGGTTAAAAAGATTTGAAACAGAAACAAAAAAGCAGTATCACATAAAAGACATTGATTTAACTTTTCATACCAATTATGAAAAGATTGCACAAAGCAAAATGAATTTATCAATTAACAGTATCGGAAAAGAATTTAGACAAATGAAAACCGTTTTATTAGATGCAAAAGATAATGGTATTGAAATAAATGAACAAGCACTTTCACGAAAATTTAAAGTTGAAAGCGAAAAAACAATTTTCACAACATTAAATGAACAAGAAATTGAACGTATCAAAAAATTCAAAGGAGCAGACTATTTGGAAAATGCTAAAGACTGGTTAATTATTGGTTGCTGGACTGGTTGCCGTGTAGGAGATTTAATGAACTTGACAATGGATAATATTCAGACAAGCGTAAAAGGTCAAAAATTCATTCGTTACACGCAAAGCAAAACAGGAAAACAAGTTGACATACCTTTGCACAATGACGTTTTAGAAATACTTTCAAATCGTGGCGGTTTTCCACGTGCAATTTCAGACCAAAAATTTAATGATTACATCAAATTAGTTTGTAAAAGTGACAAGGTCAAATTAAATGAAACAATTTACGGAACACGACAAAACCCAAAAACCCACATAAAAGAAGTTGGTTATTTTGAAAAATGGCAACTTGTAAGAAGTCACATTTGCAGACGTTCATTTGCAACGAACCATTATAATAAGTTACCAAATAAACTTATAATGGCAGTAACTGGACATA
>JBIKSI010000190.1:0-5120 GCA_044348665.1 Crocinitomicaceae bacterium | reverse complement strand
AATCACCATTCTTGATCAACTACCGTTGCCTAAACTTCATTAAGAATAATAAAAGTCTAAATTACGAAGGATCAGAAATGGATTCCGTGGTTTTTTTATAATCTTTCATCCCATTTCTGAGGATTTTGTTCATGTTTAAACACTCCAGAAATAAAAATTGAATTATTTTTTTTATCGTAGAAATAATGAACAGAATATGGAAATGTTTTTAGAACAGTAACATGAATTTCATTGTACCATACTGGGCAAGCTAATGGGTTTTTTTGAATAAATTTAAGATTAGAACGTATTTCTCTAAGAAGTTTTTTACCAAGACCCATTTTTTGCGAATCGTACCAGTCTATTGCATTTTCAATGTCTTTTTGTGCTCCAAGGGAGATTGTGACATTATTTTTCATACCTCGCTTCAAAATCAGACATTACCTGCTCAAAATCTAATGCCGATGCTGGATTATTTTTATATTCATTTAGCCGTTTTAAAACAGTTTCTTTTTGCCAAGAGGACACTTCAAACACCTCGCTTTCATTTACATTTTCAGAGCCGAAATTTTTCGTCAAAAGCTCAATTAGTTGCTTGAATTTGTTGTCTGATACATTTATGGTTAAATTTACCTGCTTCATGTTGAAAATATTTATTACAACAAATGTAATTCATTTTGATTTAAAATAAAAATTTAATTTTCGATGACTGAGCTTAGATTTTATGACACAAAAAACAAAGGATTGAAAGTTCAAAAATAGATTTCGTGCTTTTTTTGAATTTTATTTTTTACTGCATCTAAATTTTTTTCAATTATGCCCAGTACTTACTTTTTAATGAGAACTTTCAATCATTTCACCGTCAATTATTTGATCTGAAATAGCGACGGAAGAATAAAAATTTTCTACCAGATTAAAAACAAGAGCAAAAAATATTGTAAATGCAGCAAGATAAATTTGCAAACTCTTTATCTTTTTTGCAAGTGCGTAAATTGAAAGAATCAATATTATAGTAAAAATGATTGCACAAAATATTGAAAGAGTCATCTGGTTATTGTAAAATTCTTTTTTAATATTAATAAAGTCAAGCGAAATTCGAAAATTAAAAAAATGGTAAACCTGTGAAAAAATTGTAAGTAAGCAATACAAAATGGAGCATAAATTTAAAAAACGCATATTATTAAACTGCATAGAAAATGTTGATTTTGCTTAATATTTAGTTATTACCCAACCTTCACAATAAAATTTGTCTTTTTTCCTTTTCCAATCAACAAAAATTTCCCATTGATTAAATGATCTTTCGTGATGATAAAATCTTCGCCTACTTTTTCTTTGTTGACAGAAATGGCATTCGCTTTTAATTCGCGTTTTGCCTCGCCGTTGGAACTTAAAAACGATGTTTTTGCTGCCAATGCATCAATCATATTTAGTCCATTTTCGATATCTGAAACCGAAATTTCAGCTTGTTGAACTCCCTCAAAAATTTCTAAAAAAGTAGCATCCTCCAATTTTTTTAAATCTTCAGAAGTAGCATTTCCGAATAGTATTCCTGAAGCTTGAATTGCTTTTTCTAATTCTTCTTTCGAGTGAACAAAAGTTGTCACTTCTTCAGCCAAACGTTTTTGTAAAACGCGCAAATGAGGTGCTTCATTATGTTCCTTGATCAACTGATTGATTGTGCTTTCTTCTAAAAAAGTGAAAATTTTGATGTATTTCTCTGCATCAGCATCAGAGGTATTTAACCAAAATTGGTAAAATTTGTATACAGAAGTCTTATCTGCTGTTAACCAAATATTTCCTCCCTCTGATTTACCGAATTTTGATCCGTCAGCTTTCGTAATTAAGGGACAAGTCATGGCGTAAGCTTTTGCACCATCGCCATTCATCCTACGTATTAATTCTGTTCCTGTGGTGATATTTCCCCATTGATCGGAACCGCCCATTTGTAACAAGCAATTGTAATTTTTGTATAAATGTTGGAAATCGTAGCCTTGAATTAATTGGTAGGTAAATTCAGTGAATGACATTCCTTCTCCTTCGCCAACGATTCTTTTCTTCACAGAATCTTTCGCCATCATGTAATTTACTGTAATTCTTTTTCCAACTTCTCTTGCGAAATCGATAAAAGAAAATTCCTTCATCCAGTCGTAATTGTTCACCAAAATTGGTGCATTTTTCTCAGCTGAGGAAAAGTCTAAAAATCGTGATAGAACAGCCTTGATACCAGCAACATTTTTTTCAAGGGTAGCTTCGTCCAACAAATTTCTTTCATCAGATTTCCCCGAAGGATCACCAATCATTCCTGTAGCACCGCCCACTAAAGCAATGGATTTGTGCCCACAACGGTTTGCATGTACCAATAAGATAATTGGAACCAAACTTCCTATGTGCAAAGAATCTGCAGTTGGGTCAAAACCAACGTACAAAGTCGTCATTTCCTTTAATAATTGTTCCTCTGTTCCAGGCATGATGTCTTGAACCATTCCTCTCCAAGCTAATTCGGCGATTAAATTTGATGACATAGTTGATGTGTTTTTGTTCGAATTACGATTTTTTTTGCAAAGATAAAAGATTATTCAATTGATGAGGTAGATTCAAATAAACTTAAAGTCAACTCGACGGTTTTTTCGTTTTCCTTCCTCGGTTTGATTGTTGTCAATGGGTTCTGATTCTCCTTTGAAATCAATCTTTAATTTCTTTAATTCCAGGCCATTCGCTTTGAAAAAATCTTCGATTGATTTGGCTCTTCTACGCGATAAATCTTCGTTGTAACTATTCGAACCTACATTGTCAGTGTGACCAGTAATTTGAATTCGTAAATCTGAATGTCCATTCACCACCCGAATCATTTCCTTCAAATAGGCATGAAATTCTTGTTTAATTTCAGTTTTATCATGGTCAAAATAAATCGCTTGAAACTTGAAATTTTTCATTTCTTTTTCTCGAATTTCTGGAGCTTTTCTTCCTGATTTGATGTCTTTAAGTAGGTCGTCACGCCACACATGACTCAATAATTTTTCTTCTTTGTCTTTGAATTTTTCTAAACTTCGGTACAAAACTATTTTTCCACTCAATCTTTTACAATTACTGCTACTGAAACTTCCAGTAATGTAGCCTGTTGAATCAGTGTAGACGCACACAAAATCTGAATTGCACCAAGTTGTTTTTGAACTGCTTTTTTGCGTTTCAATTACAAATTCATTAAAATTAAATTTATTTCGATCAATTTTCCCCTTGATTCTTTTTACAGCGAAAAGATCTGTATCGTACAATTCTTCTCTTGTCTTACCTGTAATCTCACCGTCTTTTATCACCAAATCGAGGTAAAAAACGATAGCTTCACTTTCTTTTTGAGCATCTTTCAACAAAACACCTTTCCAAGTGCCTTGAATTGGATTTAAAACGCTTTTTTGAGACAAGCAAATCCCTGCAATAAATATGATTAATCCTGTAATAACAATTTTCATTATCTACTTTATTCGTAAAATAGCTAATTTTGTTCCAAAAAATTGAAAATAATTTTGTTTGTGAAAATTCAGTAGAAGTTCACGAACAAATTCCTAGTTAAAATGTTATTAAAGAAAAATAAAACATGAACAAATTAGTCGCTTTCGTCCTTTTCGCTTTTATTAGCTGTACTTCCATCACTGCACAATCGATTTACGATTTCAAAGCCAAAACTTTAGATGGCAAAGAACTTGATTTTTCACAGTTCAAAGGGAAAAAGATAATCATTGTAAATACTGCCTCAAAATGTGGACTAACACCGCAATACGAAGAATTGGAGAAATTACACAAAAAGTATAAAGATCTTGTGATTATTGGTTTTCCTGCGAATAATTTCATGAAGCAAGAACCTGGTTCAAACGAAGAAATTGCTGAATTTTGTTCAAAAAATTATGGAGTTAGCTTTCAAATGATGTCAAAAATTTCCGTTTCAGGGGATGACCAACATGAAATTTATCAGTTTTTAACGGATAAAGAAAAAAATGGAGTGGAAGATTCAAAGGTAAAATGGAATTTCCAAAAATACTTGATCGATGAAAATGGAAAATTGGTGAAACACATTGCGCCAAACGTTAGTCCGATGGATAAGGAAATTATTGATTGGGTGGAGAAAAACTAATTTTAGTCGCTAGTTTTATTTTTCAAACTTTAAAAGGAAGACGATTAATAATTGACCTTCCAAGTGTTATTCCATCTGCATATTGCAACTCTGTACCAACAGAAACTCCGCGAGAAAGTGTGGAAATTTCAATTCCAAAAGGTTTGATTTTTTTGTATAAATAAAAATTTGTTGTATCGCCTTCCATCGTTGAGCTTAAGGCAAAAATGACTTCTTTTACTATTCCTTTCTCAATTTTTGAAATAAGCGTTGCAATGTTTAGGTCTGATGGACCAATTCCATCCATCGGTGAAATGATGCCACCTAGAACATGGTAAATTCCATTAAAAGTTCCAGTTTCTTCGATCGCCAAAACGTCACGAATATCTTCAACGATGCAAATTATTTTTGTATTACGATTGCTTGAAGTACAGATGGCACATAATTCAAAATCAGAAATATTTCCGCAAGAACTACATTTTTTTACATGGTCTTTCAAAGCAATGAAAGCATCTGCAAAATTTTTGATTTCCTCAGGTTTTTGTTTCAAAAGATGGATCGCTAAACGAAGGGCAGAACGTTTTCCTACTCCTGGAAGTTTTGCCAATTGTTCGACTGCTTTTTCTAAATAAACCGATGGAATTTTCACAGCACAAAAATACATACTTTATGCGATAAATTGCGAAATAAAGCTTAATTTTGTGGTTTTTTTATAAGTTAGTTAATGCATCCTTTTGAAATAATTGAATTTTCTGCCTTTGGTTTAAAATTACAAGAGCCAATGGCAATCGTCACCAATTGGTTAATCAGTCTTTTTTGTGTTTTTGCAATTTTTAGTATAAAATGGAACAAGTCTTTTTCCTCACAATCATTTAAATGGTTTTACACAATTTTAGGGATTTCCACATTTTTAAGTGGTTTTGGTCACAGTTTGTTTCAGTATTTTGATGTTTACGGTAAATTTCCTGCGTGGATCACTGCTGCTAGCTCTGGTTATTTCATCAGTATGGGGATTTTGTACTATTGGAAAGATCAG
>JBIKSI010000189.1:0-5148 GCA_044348665.1 Crocinitomicaceae bacterium | reverse complement strand
ATGTCCACTTGTAAAAATTTAAAACCAATGAAATTACATGAAGTTGCTGTAATGCGCAAAAATAGGGGAGTGAAGAGGAAGATTTAAAGATAATAGTTGTGTTTAATTTTTTTGCGCCTACCCGATAAAAATCGGTGTCCGCCTACGCCTTCAAGTCCTCTTCGCTGCACTCATGTGGGCTTTCCGGACTCCGTCGGGGCGTGAGATGAAAAATATTAGAATGTACCAAATTCCTATTATAGATAAAGGAAACAATCGATTTTTGCAAATCTGATTTTGCGGGTTTGATTGTTAGTTTTACATTTTTAAGTCACTCTTTATTTTTTTTATTTTACTTGCTGTGTTCAGTCCTTTTTGTAGGTCTTCAATTGTCAAATTATTAGACTTACTTTTGAAAATAAAGGACTTAAATTCTGACTTATTGGCTTCATGACTAAAATTATCTTGATGATAATTTAAAAGTTTGTTTGTAAAATTGTCTATTGCAATTTTTATTGAATCATACGAATTTTGTAGTTCAATTTTCCATTCTCTAACTTCTGATAAATAATCTACAATTTCTGATTCTTTTATATAAGAAAGTTTGGCTAGTTGTTTGTCAATTTCTGAAAATAGCATATCATTCCAATTTTTAGCTTTTAATACGGGTAATTGCCAAATTTTCTGTTCTTCTTTCCAATAATCTTTTTTAGCTTTCACTTGGTGTATAATAAATCCTGGAAGTTCTATTGCTGTCAAATAATTGCCATGACATGCTCCCGTATCAATTCCAAAAGTATTTCCAATTACTTTTGCTTGATCTCCAACAACGTGATGCCCATAAATTATTGGTTTTGTTCCATTATAAAATTCAGTCCAGTATTTTTCTGATGGATATTTCTTTTCTAAATATCGGTCACCTGATGTTGAACCACACAATACTTCTTGCTTCTGTTCGCTAAGTTGTTTATCGTGTTCAAAAAAGGCATGAATAATTATAGCTTCTTCTGTTTCATAATAGTATTTGAGCGAAGTAAGCCAATTTAAAAACCTTTGATAGTCTTCACCGAACTGAACTTTTACAATTTCTTGGGCATAACTCAATATTTTGTTTTGATGTTTTCTCTCGTGATTTCCAATTATTACAATGCTATTGCCTCTGTTGAAAAAATATTCAAAAACTTCCTTTGATTTATTACCTCTATCAACAATATCACCAAGTGAAATAATCAAATCTTCATCTTTTAAACCAATTTTTTGAGTTAATTCAATGAATTCGTCATAACAACCATGTATATCTCCAATAATAAATTTTCTCATCAATATTTTTAATTTAATGGGATTTTACCTGCTATCATATTTGCTCTGGTGTCAGCCCTATTGTTTTCATCCCAGTAATAATATTCAGATGCTCGATATTCACCCAGATTTAGTTCATCAAATTCATCATTTCCTGCTTTTGCTGTAACTCCTAATACTTTTAAAACATCATTAATAGTTGATTCTTTAATTAGGCAAGTTGAATTTTCATAAAGTGAAGCAAATTGATCTCCCCAACCTCCAAAATAATCAGTTCGAATAATAGCATATTTTACAAATCCTATATCTTTCGCAATTTTAAAAACGATTGGACTTGCCCAATGTAAATTTTCGCTTTCAGAATCTATTTTATAGTCCAATTTGTCAGCCCAATAACAGACAGAATCATTTTCAAGTATGATTATTGTATATTCTTTTTCAAATGCAGCAGTCAATTGGAATTTTTTAATTGCATCAATATTTGTTTCAGCTTTTTTTCCAATAATTGCGTTTATGTGATGTCCCATTTTGTTTTTTTAGTTTCTGACTTATGTCTAAATTTAGTTCTAATTATCAATCAATTACAAAGATTAAAATATCTTAAGGCAACTTAAATCCCTGATTGTTTTTTTTTAATATTGTACCTTATCATACAATTGTTTGAAATAGTTATTTTTTGAGGAAAAACTCAGATATTAGTCTTTTCGAATAAATACTAGCAGCAACAAATATTCAGCTGTTTATAAAATTCATTTCTGTTAGTTTTATCTGGAAGCCCAGCAACCTGTCCATCTCCAAGTTCAATAATTATAAATTCTCCGTTTTTTTTTCTTGCAATATCCATGCTGAAAAAATTACTTTCAACACCTTGCGCAATTTCTTCAAATTCTGTCGTATCTGGTTTAGAAAGATTGTATTGACCTTCTTCCCAATAATCGTAAATTCCAACAAGTCTTTTCATACAAAAGAATAAACGATATTCTTCGGTCAATGGCATTCCGCTTTTTGAGTGAATTGTTAAATCGTTAAGTTCCACAAATTCCCTTACAACAATTCCTTCGTTTAAATATTTATTCCTAAGTTCAAGGAGCTTTAAAATGGACTGTCTAAGTTTGTCAGAGTCAGATGCATTGGCAACAAAACATGCAGTTTCCCAATTGTGTTTTTCTGACTTCACATAGTCTTTCAAAATTACCGATTTCTCTCCAAATACTTTTGATTTTTCAATTAATTTGTCAATACTGTTTTCTTTTTCGAATTTTTCAAAAACCGTTTTTGGCGTCCAGGTTTTAATAAATTTCAAACTGTTTGGTAAATAATGACAATTTTCATACTCTTTTATTGTGTTTATGAGTTTGAAGTTTTTTGATAACAAATCGTTATACAGAATTGAATACTGTTTTGGTGTCATCATCCAACCTCTGTAAATTACATTAACTAATTGGTGATTTGGTTTAATAGCTTTTGTTGCAATAGAAAACCTATCTTCACTTGTTAGGTCCTCGAAATTAAATAAAATTGTTTCGAAACCGTATTCTTTTGCGGCAATGAATTGATCTTCAAAGTCTTCGTCAACTTTATTTGCTTGAAATGGACTTTCGCAAAATAGTATATAAATTCGTTTTTTCATTTTGTACTCTGTTTCTCAAAGTAACACAGAATGTGCTGCTACTTGGCGAGCGTGCCACATCAATGCCATTTGTTCAAAACTACTATTTTTCCTTTAGAGTACCAAAACTTTCCAATGAAAATAGTGGTGTTTGCTCTTGATTACAAGTTAGCTTTTGTTTTTCTTGTCACATTTATTGAATGCACAATTGGTGTATTGTTTTCTAACTGTTCAAGTTTAATTTATTTTGGTTCAAATTCCATAATTCTTTATTAATTCATTTTATGTATTGAAATCGATGATTAAGCTCCTATTATTTGTTAACTAAATTTCTAAGTTCATATCGTATCTGTGCATTCCTATTTCATAAAAATCGTTTGTAATTTTTGTTACTTTAAATCCATATTTTTCAAAGAATCCATATGAATATTGTGTGGTATCAAGAATTACTGGAAACTCAGGGTTAAGTAGTTTTATTTGTTCAATTCTGTATTTTACTAGCTTTTCACCATATCCCATTTTATGATAATCTTTGTGAACAAATCCCCAAGCCAATGAAATGATACCTTTATTATCTTTATCTCCAAATCCTCCGCAACCAATTATTTTGTTTTCAAAATTGATTACATAAAATTGAGTTTTGTTATCGATGCTTTCAAGTCTTCTTAAAAAAGCTTCAAAGTCTTTTATTTCTTCATTTGCGAAATAACGTGGGACATTACTTTTAAATGCTTTTATGCAACCAACTCTGTCACTATTTATATATTTTTTTATCTGAACTCCCATTTTTTCTTTTGACAATTTACGTTTTAAAAAATCCGACTAACTCCCTTAAAAACACTATTAATCAGTTGTTTATCTTTTAAAATATTTCCTTTTTTTTGAGCTTATTTTTGTTTGTTTTTAATTTTTCGGTAGGTTCGTTACTCAACTTACGCGACAAGGTAGGAGGATTGTTCATTTCGGTTTGATGCTATACGCCGTTTCGAACTTTCACCCAAATATGACACCTCGAAGTTTTATTATTTTTAAATATACAAAATCGTTTATTCGAAGAATAATCTCGGAATGGAGCATGAGCCTCTAATATGTGCTGCCTTTTTTTATTTTAAATAACAATATTCGTTTGTTGGAATCATTTTCAAAGTCTGTCAAATTTTGTGGTAAAAGGCAATTTTGAATCTCATCTTGGAAGTAGCGAGCAAAATCTTTTTTTATAAAGAATTTTATCTTAAAAACTTTAGGTAAAGAACATCCAAAAGATTTGCTAAACTCAATTTCCTCGGCAATTAGAGGGTCAATTTGCCATGTAATATCCTTGTATTGAACTGAATCAATGCCTCTTTTCTCTATATAAGTTATTATGTTTTGATTAATGCTTATTGTGGAATCCAATTTAGGTGAAACTTCAATAAAGTAATCGTAATACCATTTTGGCAAATTACTCGAGTTGTTATTTCTGCTGTAATAATAGGATTCTGAAGTTACATTCCCTTCAACTATTCCAACATTGCGGTGAAAAATCACGTCTTTTAAAATTGAATCTTTTGTTTCAGGATAAACCATTGATAGCAAGGTGTCAATTTCTAACAAAGAGCCAGAAGTTGCAAGTAATTCTAAATTTTTACATTGATTTTTTGAATCAATTATTCCTACTTCCTCAATATCGCAACTGGAATTAATGGCTTTTATTAAAAATAGATTTTGATTTTTCTTCGTGTAGAAATAAAGATCACATCCACAGAAATTACTGCTTTGTTCATGAATAGATGTGTCAATCTCAGAATAAAATTCTGAGGAGATTCTTTTAATAAATACTGTATCATTATAATATCTTGACCCTAGATTTTCTGCAAATTCTGTTTGGGGATTCTTAACTATAATAATTAGTTCGCTATTGTCTTTATAAAAATTTTCCGAACCAAAAAAATATTGTTTGAAAGTATTTTGACACCAACCAAAATTGATTGATAAAATGAATACTATTCGTAATATGTAATTTTTCTGACTCATACTGTTCTGACTAACGTTTTGCAGCTACCCGAAGGGCGGGACTTTTACCACAAAACTTGATTTGAAAAACTAATGTTTGATTAACCACCAAACTGTCTTTGGAACACGAAACCCCGCCTTTTGGGTAGGTGCTGTTGAACAAAAGCTTCGCTAGCCTGCATTTCCGATCCATACTACAATAATACAAATTTTTCGTAGAAGAACTCATAATTCTAAAAAATTAAATTATGAGTTTCAAAAAAGAAAAT
>JBIKSI010000073.1:0-17160 GCA_044348665.1 Crocinitomicaceae bacterium | reverse complement strand
CAATCTCTACCTTTATCTTTTAGAAATTGAAACGTAATAATCAACTCTTTGCGCTCTTCTTTCTTTGCGGTGAAAATTAAATATCAATCCGTGGCATACTTTAACAATTCTATGTGGCAAAAAAGTTAAAACTTTGCCTTTCTTTTCCTTACAAAAAAACACAATTTGAACTTATTTTTTTTTCTACAAGCATTTTCTCGTATTTTTGTACCATGCAAGAAGAACGTCCGATAACAGATTGGTTGCCCCTGACCAAAAAAGAAGCCGAAAAACGCGGTTGGGAAGACATTGATGTAGTACTTTTTTCAGGAGATGCCTATGTAGATCACCCTGCATTTGGTACGGCCGTAATTGGTCGAATCATTGAAGATGAAGGCTTTAAGATTGCGATTGTGGCACAACCCAATTGGAAAGATGATT
The DNA here is from genome assembly GCA_044348665.1 of Crocinitomicaceae bacterium. Classification (GTDB taxonomy): domain Bacteria; phylum Bacteroidota; class Bacteroidia; order Flavobacteriales_D; family Crocinitomicaceae; genus M2408. The sequence goes on along the minus strand of JBIKSI010000073.1, from coordinate 16,740 downwards.
TACGCGATTTCAAAAAATTTGGAAAACCGAAATACTTTTTTGGCGTTACGGCGGGCTGCATGGATTCCATGGTGAATCACTATACAGCCAACAAACGTTTGCGCTCAACAGATGCTTACACTCCTGGTGGCGAAGCGGGTTACAGACCTGATTATGCAACCATCGTGTATTCGAATATTTTGAAAGAATTGTACCCAGATGTTCCTGTTTTAATCGGTGGAATTGAAGCTAGTTTGCGTCGTGTAACGCATTACGATTACTGGAAAGATCAATTAATGCCTTCGATTTTGGTAGACTCAAAAGCCGATATGCTGGTTTACGGAATGGGCGATCAACCTTTGCGTGAATTGTTGCGTTTGGTGAAAAAAGGTGTTCCTTTTAGTTCCTTAAGAACCTTAAAGCAAGTAGCATTTTTACAAGATAAATCCGAAGATTTACCAAAAAACAAAGCCTGGGAAACGGTTGAATTAGCAAGTCATGAGATTTGTTTGCAAGATAAAATTAAATACGCTTCCAACTTCAAAATTGTGGAAGTTGAATCGAATAAATGGGAAGCAAATCGACTGATTCAACACGTTGGATCTCAAACTTTGGTGATTAATCCGCCTTATAAAACAATGACGGAAGATGAAATTGACCGTTCTTTTGATTTGCCGTACACCCGATTACCTCATCCCAAATACAAAAAACGTGGAGCTATTCCAGCCTACGACATGATAAAATTCTCCATCAACATGCACCGCGGTTGTTTTGGAGGATGTAGTTTTTGTACCATTTCAGCTCACCAAGGAAAATTTATTGCTTCGCGAAGTGAAAAATCGATCTTAAACGAAGTCGAAGAAGTGGTGAATCACCCAGAATTTAGAGGTTACATCTCTGATTTGGGCGGACCTTCAGCAAACATGTATAAAATGAAGGGCAAGGACGAAGCAATTTGTAATCGTTGTTCAAGTCCGAGTTGCATACATCCAGTAATTTGCTCAAATCTAGATACTTCGCACAAACCTATGACGGAATTATACCGCAAGGTAGATGCAAATCCGAAGGTCAAAAAAGCTTTCGTTGGTTCAGGCATTCGTTACGATTTATTGGTGGATGATTTCAATAAAAACAACGAAGACGGAAACCACGATGAATACATCGAACAAGTGATTACGCGTCATATTTCTGGCCGATTGAAAGTTGCTCCTGAACATACATCCGACGCCACCTTGAAAGTCATGCGAAAACCATCCTTCAAGTATTTTCATAAATTTAAGGAGAAATACGATAAAATTTCGGCTAAGGTGGGCATGAAACAAGAGCTTGTACCCTACTTCATTTCTTCGCATCCTGGCTGTGAAGAAGTAGACATGGCGAACTTAGCAGCAGAAACCAAAGACATGGGATTTCAATTGGAGCAAGTGCAAGATTTCACGCCAACTCCGATGACGGTTGCTGAGGTGATTTATTACACGGGTGTTCATCCATATACCTTACAGCCGATTAAGACGGTTAAAACGAAGGAAGAAAAATTGAACCAAAATCGTTTCTTTTTCTGGTACAAACGAGAAAATCGCGATTGGATCAAACAAAGACTTCAAAAAGCCAATCAACCTGAATTAGCAGCGAAATTGTTGGGTGATGCGCCTGAAAAGAAAATCCCGAAATGGTTGGAGGAGAAAAGGAGGAAGAAGTGAGATTAGTTTGTAGTTAATAGTTATGAGTAAGTAGTTAAAAGTGAAGAGATAAAAGTGACGAGTTAGTAGTTAAGAATAAATAAACGGAGATTGAGCGGCTTGTGCTGAACTAGACGTGCTATATTGAGCCTGTCGAAATGAAGTAAGCCGAAATTGAAGTTAATCATTCAACGTTAATAATTATGAATTATAAATTGTGGGTTTAGGCATTCTTGTGAAGGATTAATGTCGCAATAATTCACAAGAAACTTAGCTAAACATTTTATTTTCAATTTCAATTTTGTAACTTTGTGTAAAATCACGAAAGAAAATGTCAACTGTCACATTAAAAATAAACGATGAAACCAAGGCTGGAAAAGCACTTTTGGCTATGATTGAATTTTTCAAAAATCAAAAAGGCGTTGAGTTAGTGGATACTAAAACAAACTCAGCTGATGATGAAGCTCAATACAATCCTGAGTTTGTTAAGATGGTTTTAGATGCAGCCAAAGAAAAAGGTGGTAGAGAAATTGACCCAAAAAAATTATGGGAAAATATAAAGTAATTATCAAACCTGAAGCTGATAAGCATTTATCTTTGCATAAAAAGGCTGGCAACAAAGCAACTCTCAAAAAACTTGAAAAAATTTTCTTAGAACTCTCAGAACATCCTTTTAGGGGAATAGGAAAACCAGAACAATTAAAATATAATTTATCAGGCTATTGGTCAAGACAAATTAATCTTAAGGATAGATTGGTATATGAAGTAAATGAAGAAACCGTATTAGTTACCATAATTACTGCTATCGGGCACTATTCTGATAAATAATTTGGCGCTAATTCGGTCTATGTTCACTAGTTTACTCCCAGCTTTTTAACTCATTGGTCTTTCTGATGTTCTCATAAAATCGAAATCACAAAAACCATTCATTATAAAAAGCTGCTTCGCAAAGCTAGTCACACTTCGCCCGAGCGAGGGTTTGATTCGTTATAAAATTTGTTAAAGTTATAGCAACCAAGCAATTAGGAAAACTTAAAATAATAAAATCACACTTATAATTTTATTAATTCTTTCAATTTATTATAATCATAATGATAACTTTTGTACTTTTGTATAAATATTATAATTACAATGATAACTTTAAAAAATAAAATTCCTTCCAAAATAATTAACAGATCGAGTTATATCGAGCGCATCAAACCGTTTATTGGTAAAAATTTAATTAAAGCTTTAACTGGTCAACGCCGTGTTGGGAAAAGTTACTTGTTGTTTCAAATAATGCAAGAAATTCAAAAGACCAATGCAAATGCTGCAATAATCTACATCAACAAAGAAGATTTAGCTTTTTCTAAAATAGAAACTTACATGGATTTGAATGACTATATTTTAGAAAATAAATCAAACACGGAAAAAACATACGTTTTTATTGATGAAATTCAAGATATAAAGGAATTTGAAAAAGCTTTACGCTCTTTGGTCTTGGATGAAAGTTTAGATATCTATTGCACTGGAAGTAACGCCAATCTGCTCTCGGGAGAATTAGCTAGCTTCTTAAGTGGTCGCTTTATTGAAATTACGGTATTCAGTCTGTCGTTTGAAGAATTTTTAGCTTTTCATAAATTACCTTCAAAAAAAGAAAGTTTAGAAAAGTACATGAAATACGGAGGATTGCCCTATTTGATACATCTCCCGCAAAACGAACAAGTTATTTTTGAGTATTTAAAAAACATTTATACCAGCATTTTGTACCGCGACATTGTGCAACGATATGCCATACGAAATGTTAACTTTTTAGAGCAATTGGTTTTGTTTTTGGCAGACAATACTGGAAGTTTATTTTCTGCTAAAAAAATTAGCGACTTTTTGAAATCGCAGCGCATCAATGTAGCTGCAAATCAAGTGCAAACGTATTTGGAATACCTAACTAATTCCTTTATCATCAACAAAGTAAAGCGTTATGACATCAAAGGAAAACAAGTCTTTGAAATTGGAGAGAAATTTTATTTTGAAAATTTAGGAATTAGACATGGCATTTGGGGATATCGACCAAACGACAGAGCAAAAATCATTGAAAACATCGTGTACAATCATCTAATTTACAAAGAATATAAAGTGCAAGTTGGGGTAATTCACCCTTATGAAATTGACTTTGTATGTGAAAAAAATGGAGAAAAATTATACATCCAAGTTGCACTTACACTGAACGATGAAAAAACAATCGAACGTGAATTTGTTAACTTACAAAAAATCAAAGACAATTACCCCAAGATGGTTGTTACATTAGATGAATTTAAAGGAAATACACTAGAAGGAATTCAACATCAATCTTTGCTAACATTCCTAACTAATTCTATTTGAATAAAACTACTTCAACCAAACAAGTAAATAGTAAATTCCTGCTGCTAACAAAGCACTAACTGGAATGGTCAAAATCCAAGCCCAAAGTAAATTGATTGTCACACCCCAACGCACAGCACTTAAACGTTTGGTTGCTCCAACTCCAATGATGGAACCAGTAATCGTGTGAGTGGTTGAAACAGGAATTCCTAAATTAGAGACAGTAAATAATGTTAAAGCACCTGCTGTTTCAGCACAAACTCCTTCTAAAGGCGTTACTTTAGTGATTTTTGTACCCATTGTTTTCACAATTTTCCAGCCACCCATCAAAGTTCCAAGTCCAATCATTAAATAACAAGCAAAGGCAATCCAACCTGGCATGGTATGAGAGTTTACTTTAGTCTTTATCTTATGATGATCTTTTAATTCAGCTGATTTTGTATCTACGTAGTCTGCAAAAATTCCGGCATGTGCATATTTGGTATTTAAAACCTTGTCGTCAAAAATTAACTCATCAGTTTCTGCATCATGTAAGGCTTTTCCTTTGTAATATACCTCTATTAAGTCCTCTTTTTTATGACTATCATTCGTAGTTGGATACTCTGGTTTAAACTTGTGTTTTTTACCATCGGCATTTTCATATTCAATTTGCATCACTTCCGTAATTTGCAAATCTTTTGGAATTGATCCTTCCACTTTTCCGTCGCGGTGCATGTTCGCATAAACCATCAAAGCGGCACAAATAATCCCCATTACTTTTTGAGAATCAGCACCACCATGTCCTAAAGAGAATGCTGCGGAGGAAAGTAATTGTAATTTTTTGTACAAATTTGATTCTTTCATCGCCGTTTGACGTTTTCCATGCACCAATTGGTACCATGAATAGGCAATTATAAAAAGCACTAACATTCCAATTACAATCCACATCATTACAGGCTTTACATCCATGTATTCAACCATATAATTCATCATATAAATGGTAATAGCAGAAAGCAAAACGATCCAGAACATTTTTTTCGCAAAACTTCTTTGCATAGTTACGACTGCAATGATAAACGCAATAAAACCACCAATAAATGGTGCAAGAAAAATAAATAAAACAACCTTTAAAATTTCTCCTCCTTCAATAACACTAAATCCAGCATGGGCAACAGCTGCCCCTGCAAATCCACCAATTAAGGTGTGAGAAGACGATGATGGAAGTCCCAACCACCAAGTTAATAGATTCCAAAAAGTTGCTGCGATCAAACCAGCCAAAATAACCCATAAGTCAATTACAGAATTATCAACCGTTTTTGCAACCGTATTTCCAACACTCATGTCAAACACCCAAAAGGCTAAGACATTAAACGCCGCTGCCCAAACAACTGCTTGAAATGGGGAAAGAACTTTTGTTGAAACTACCGTAGCAATTGAATTTGCGGCATCGTGAAAACCATTTACCAAATCAAAAAGTAAGGCAATAACTATGATTACTATTAATAATGTAAACATCTTTTAAAAAGATTTAATGATTAATTAGGCGTATTTTACAACAATTGATTCAATAACATTTCCAGCATCTTCACATTTATCAGTTGCTGTTTCCATAAATTGATAAATTTCTCTCTTTTTGATTAAATCTTTCGCATCGATATCAGAATCAAATAATTTTTCGATACTCAAATCAAAAATATCATCTGCTTGATTTTCAATGCTATTAATTTTGATGACACACTCAATAATTTTTTGAGTATTTTTTAAATTTCTTAATTCTTTCACAGCTGCATTAACCGCTAAAACTGCTTGCTGAATAGCATCAGCCATTTTCAAAATCCCTTGATCACTTGGATCTACTTTATAGAAATTAATTTTTTTGGCAGTGGCATATATGTAGTCACAAATGTCATCCAAAGACGTTGCCAAACTATGGATATCTTCTCTATCAAATGGCGTGATGAAATTTTTACCTAATTCAACAAAAATCTGATGCGTTAAATCATCATTTTGATGCTCTAAATCTTCCATTTCTTTGATTATTTCAGCTCTTTTATTGAAATCAGATTCGTTTACACATTTCACTAATTTCCCCGCAATTGCCTCCAAATTCTGACTTGCTTGTTCAAATAAAGAATAAAAAATTCTGTCTTTTGGTAAAAAGAACTTTAAAATATTTGCCATTTTAATCGATTTTAAATTATTGTTTTCGGCGCAAAGTTAAAACTATTAAGGCTAGCAATTTTGCAACAATAAAAACTTAACATTTTGATAACTTAGTGGAGGTAGAATTAAAATGCAATTTTCGAATAAAAAACATAAATAATTGATAAACAATAAATTAATATAAAAGCAGAAAGAACTAAAGTTAAGTTAATGTTAAGATAATTAATTTTAAGTTATCATTCACTTAATATAAACTTAATATTGGATAAAACGATTTAGTTTTGCCGAAAAATTCAAATATGAAGTTGTATTTATTTTATTTTGCCTTGCTACAAAGTTTTAGTTTTCTGACTCAAAACGACTCTTTAAAGCCTCAAACTTCTAAAAAATGGTACGAAAATGTATCCATTAGAGGCTATGTTCAAACCCGTTATAATAGACTTTTGGAGACAAATCCCGATTTAAAATGTGAACAGTGCGATAGATCTTGGGGAGAGAATGGAGGGTTTTTTATGCGACGAAATCGAATTATCTTTTCTGGACAATTGAATGAACGAGTTTACTTTTATATACAGCCAGATTTTGTTTCTAGCGCTGGAACCACAACTCATCTCGCCCAAGTGAGAGATGCCTATGTGGACGTAGGTATAGATAAAAAAAGCGAATTTAGATTTAGAATTGGACAAAGTAAAGTCCCGTTTGGTTTTGAAAACATGCAATCAAGTCAGAATAGAATACCATTGGATCGAAATGACGCTCTAAATAGTGCTGTTTCTAATGAACGTGATTTAGGTGTGTTTTTTTACTGGGCGCCAAAACAAACGAGAACTCTATTTAATGATTTGGTAAAAGATGGACTAAAAGGTTCTGGAGATTATGGGGTTTTTGCTTTTGGGGCTTACAATGGACAAACTGCAAATCAAACCGAGCGAAACAATCAACCACATATTGTGAGTAGAATTAGTTACCCTTTCAAGATAAAAAATCAAATAATTGAACCAGGAATAATGGCATACACTGGTCAATTTGTTTTACTAAGTAGCAGTTCTGGAGTTAAAAAGAATGAAAATTCTGAATACTTAGATCAACGCATTGCTGCTTCATTGATTGTTTATCCTAAACCTTTTGGTATCCAAGCCGAATATAATATAGGTAAAGGACCAGAGTTTAATAAATTCTCAGATTCCATTGAAGTTCAAAATTTAAAGGGAGGATATGTAACATTAAATTATTTGATAGATTTTAAAGGACAAAAGTTTTATCCATTTACAAGGTATCAATATTATAATGGTGGAAAAAAACACGAACTAGATGCTCGCTCTTACCGGGTAAAAGAATTAGAAATTGGAATAGAATGGTTACCAATGAAATATTTTGAACTGGTTGTCATGTATACTTTTTCTGAGAGAAGATTTGAGGATTTTGCAAAGCAAGAAAACCTTCAGAAGGGAAGCTTATTTCGGATTCAGGCGCAATTTAATTTCTAATCAAAATAGTGAAATCTTGGTTTGTAAAGATTCGCTTAGTTCGAAAAATTTTCAATTTTATAACCAACTCCCTTGATGGTTTTGATGTAGTCATCTCCAATTTTTTCACGCAATTTACGCACATGAACGTCAATTGTACGATCGCCAACAACAATGTCTTTTCCCCATACTTGTTCCAAAATCACATTTCGTTCAAACACAGAATTAGGTTTGGTGGCGAGTAAAGCGAGTAATTCAAATTCTTTTCTTGGCAGATGAATTTCAACTCCATTTTTGATGATCAAATATTTTTCTCTGTTGATGATTAACTGATTTTGAAGGTCGTTATCAGTAGTTGCTAGTGGGGCAAATTTTCTGCGTAAAATTGCATTTAATCGGCTTATTAAAACTTTAGGTTTTACTGGTTTAGATATGTAATCGTCGGCACCAGCGTCCAAACCAGCAATTTGAGAATAATCTTCAGAGCGAGCAGTCAAAAAACAAATTAATGTAGATTCTAATCCTTTGATTGTGCGGATTGTTTCACAAACTTCTATTCCGTCCATTTGTGGCATCATCACGTCCAATAAAATTAGATCAGGGCGAAAGGATTTTGCTGTTTCGATCCCAAGAAGCCCATTATTTGCCGTTTGAACATCAAAACCTTCTTTTACTAAATTGTATTTGATGATTTCCAATATATCTTGCTCATCGTCAATAATCAAAATCTTATTCATGCCAACATTTGTTTCTACGAAGGTAATAAAAAATGATGAATTAAGTGAATATTGTTTAACTCAAAAAATACACAAAGCAATAATACAATTGAAATTCCTATTTTATATAACAAAAAAATCAATTTATCGATGAAAATTAGCTTTATGGCAAAAAGATAAAAAAAATCATTGCCGGTATGCAAAAACTACTTAAATTTGCATCAGTAGTAGTAGGTTAGGTTGATTAGTGTAACGAGAGTTTAGAACGCCAGTTTTAAGCTCTCGTTCATTTTTATAGCAATCCCATTTCTGTCAATTCAAAAAAAATCACTAACTTTCAATCCGATTTTAAAAATTAATCTTTCTTGCACATGAAGGCGAAAATATTATTAGCTGAAGACGATACAAATTTAGGTTTTGTTGTTTCTGATCAATTAAAAAGTGAGGGATATGCTGTCACACTTGCTTTGGATGGTTCAGAAGCATTTCAAAAGTTTAATCAAGATAAATTTCATTTGTGCATATTTGATGTGATGATGCCAAAAAAAGATGGTTTCTCACTAGCCAAGGATATTCGGAACATCGATAAAGAAATTCCAATTTTATTTCTTACAGCAAAATCGATGACTGAGGATAAAATTGAAGGATTTAAAATTGGAGGAGATGATTACCTGACTAAACCATTTGATTTTCAGGAGCTTTTATTGAGAATTAAATCATTACTCAAACGTGTTAATATTGTAGAAGAAGTTGCTAATGATAAAATAATTGAACTTGGAACTTATACTTTTGATTCAGAAAATTACAAACTAAATCATGTAAACTTTGAGAAGTCTCTTACAAAAAAAGAAGCTCAAATTTTAGCAATTTTGTGTAAATTCAAAAATCAAGTGGTTTCTCGTGAAATTGTTATGAATGCTGTTTGGGGACAGGAAGATTATTTTATTGGAAGAAGTTTGGATGTTTTTATTACAAAATTGAGAAAATATTTTTCAGAAGACGAAAAAATTCAAATTTCAAATATTCATGGAATTGGTTTTAAATTGGAGGTACTAAATTAAAATTTATGAGAAAATTACTTTTTTTACTTTCATTTTTGTTCATTTACTGTTTTTCTTTTGCGGACCAATTGGCTTACATTTCGAAAGAAGAAGCAGAAAAAGCAAGTGAATTCATTCAAACTCAAAAGGCAATTTATTTGTTTTGTGGTTGTTGTGAAAATGAACGTGGATTACTTATTAAACCGACAAAAGTGTATGCAAAATTTACGAATTACGAAAATTATTACGAAGTAATTGTTGAGTATTTGGATAAAAATGGAGAAACACAAACTGTTGCTCTAGATTTAGCTTACACTTGGTATAAAGAAAAAAGAAAATTTTACACGGTAGGAAAAAAGCTAAAATTAGAACACGATCCGTGCAAAAAATTTAAAGCATCTTACTTGTAGGTTATGACATACATCTTACATCTGGAAAGTGCAACAAAAGCTTGCTCAGTGGCCTTATCTTTTGAGGGAAAATTAAAACAAGTAAAAGAAATTACGGAAGATAACTTTTCGCACGGCGAAAATTTGACACTTTTTGTAGAAGAAATCTTAAAAAAAGAAAATATTAGTCCTAAGGATCTTTCTGCCATTTCAATCTCTTCTGGACCAGGCTCTTACACAGGATTAAGAATTGGTGTTTCAGTCGCAAAGGGATTGTGTTATGCCTTAAATATTCCCTTAATTGCCATTGATTCTTTGCGATGTATTTATGAAATTGCTCAACATAAACACCCTGGAAAAACGATAATTCCGATGATTGATGCACGAAGAATGGAAGTTTTCTCCTCCATCTATTCTTCTGAGGGAACTTCAATTAAAGAAATCTCAGCCGACATAATTGATGAAGAAAGTTATGTCCAGTTTGGAAATTTTGTTGCCTGCGGTGACGGTGCCGAAAAATTACGAGAAATTTGGTCAGCAAGAGAGATCACTATTGATTCAACAATTTTATCCTCAGCGATTGGACAAGTAAATATTGCTTTTGAAAAATTTCAAAATAATGATTTTGTTGATGTAGCTTATTTTGAACCGTTTTACTTAAAAGACTTCGTTGGAAAGTAAGTTCACTCACCAAACAAAGCATCAATAAATTGATCTTCTTTACCAGCACTTAGTGCATTCAAATAAGCTGTACCAATAATTCCACCGTCAGAAAAATCATGTGCGACTTGTAAATCATGACGATTTTTTATTCCAAAACCAATCATCATCGGAGTATTTTTGCACAACTTTTTGATTTCAGAATACCTGTTTTTTTGAACTTCATTCACCTCTTCCTTAGATTCATTTCCGGTTGTGGCGTTTTGTGAAACCAAATAAACAAATCCATTTTCTGAATATTTAGCCATCTTTTGAATCCGTTCATTTTCTGTATTTGGAGTCACTAAAAAACAAATGTTGACCCCATATTTTTCAAAAATTGATAGGTAATTTCGTTCATAAACCTCTAAACTAATGTCTGGAATTATTACGTTTTTTATATTCACTTGTTGACATTTCTCTAAGAATTTCTCCAATCCAAAAGTAAAAATAGGATTGAAATAACTCATCATCACCAAGGGAATTGAAATATTGGATTTGATTTCCAACAATTGTTCAAACAACAATTTGATATTCATTCCATTTTTAATGGCAATCGAACTTGTTTCTTGAATTTTTTCTCCGTCAGCCATGGGATCTGAAAATGGAATGCCAACTTCAATGAAATCAATTCCTTTTTCTTGTAAAAACAAGATTTGCTCCTGCAAACTATCAACTTTCGGAAAACCAGCAGTGACAAAAATGCTAGTTTGTTTCTTTTCTTTATTAAATGTCATATTACTCATAATTCATAATTCATAATTCATAATTCATAATTCATAATTCATAATTCATAATTCTTCATTTTTAACTCTTCACTTTCAACTCTTAATTCATCAATCTCAAATAAGTCTCCATGTCTTTATCTCCTCTTCCCGAAAGATTAACAACCACCACATCACTTTTTGAAAACTCAATTTTTTCTAGGGCCGCAAGGGCATGCGCACTTTCTAATGCTGGGATAATTCCATCTGATAGGCAAAGTTTTTTTGCAGCAATCAAAGCTTCATTATCAGTAATTGAAATCACCTTTGTGCGTTCATTTTGAATGGTATAAGCGTGTAAAGGTCCAATTCCAGGATAATCTAATCCGGCAGAAATAGAATGAGGTTCCACAACTTGACCGTCCTCGTTTTGCATCAATAAGGTTAAACTTCCATGCAAAATTCCGGGTGTACCTAAAATTGATGTAGCAGCACTTTTTTCAGAAAACAAACCTTCGCCAGCAGCTTCCACAGCGATTAACTCTACTGCATCATTTTCGTAGAACTCGTAAAACGCTCCTGCAGCATTGCTTCCACCACCAACGCAAGCAATCACTTTATCTGGGAAAGATTTTCCAGTAATTTCTTGCAATTGAGCTGCAATTTCTTTTGAGATAACAGATTGAAATTCTGCAACCATTTGCGGATAAGGATGCGGACCAACCACACTTCCAATCATGTAATAGGAATCTGGATGATTTATCCAATAGCGAATTGCTTCGTTTGTCGCATCTTTTAAAGTTTTACTTCCTGATTGAGCGACTTCAATTTTTGCGCCTAACATTTTCATTCGGGTAACATTTGGGCTTTGGCGTTCAACATCTTTTTCACCCATAAAAACAATGCACTCTAAATTCATCAAAGCACACACAGTAGCAGTTGCAACTCCATGTTGTCCAGCACCAGTTTCTGCAATAATCTTGGTTTTATTCAAAGCCTTAGCTAATAGAACTTGTCCCAAAGTGTTGTTAATTTTATGCGCTCCCGTGTGACACAAATCTTCTCGTTTAAGATAAATTTGCGCTTTGTGTTTTTGGCTCAAGTTTTTAGAAAAATAAAGTGGAGTTGGTCTTCCCACAAAATCTTTTAACAATAGGTGAAATTCATTTTGAAATGCTAAACTGTCTTTTATTTCGTAAAATTTTGCCGATAATTCTTGAATTTGATTTTGAAGTAATTCTGGCACAAATGTCCCTCCAAATTCTCCGTAAAAGCCTAATTCATCTGCTTCGTATCTACTTTTCATTTTATTTCGTTTGAGAATGTTTTTATTAATTGATTGTCTTTTTTTCCAATAGCTACTTCAAATCGACTGTTGATATCAACTCCAATGCAGGTTTTTGGCATTTTTTTTATAATTTCTGTATCACTTGCTGAAATTCCACCACTAAGGAAAAACTCTTTGTTTGATTGATAATTTGATAAATGTTGCCAATCGAACTTTTCGCCTGACCCGCCATAAATAGTTGATTTTGTGTCAAATAAAAAACACTTACAACAAGGCAAAAAAGCTTCTGTCAACCCGAAATCAAAGTGTGAATCAAGGTGAAACACTTTTATAACTGGAACAATTTGATTTATTTCACTGCAAAAATCAGGGTTTTCATTACCATGTAATTGCACAAAATCCAAGTTGTATTGTCTGATTTTTTGCTTGATATTTTCCACTTTTTCATTGACAAAAACACCAACGCGTAATTTCACTTTTTTTTGTGGCAATTCAACTGTTAAATTCCGCGGTGAATCCTGGTAGAAAATAAAACCTAATAGATCAATTTTGGGATTTTTTTCTAGCTCCAACATTGTTTCCAAATCGTTATTCCCACATACTTTAAGCAACATGACTTGAAATTTTATTGTTGGAAAAAAAGGAGGAGAAATCATTTTTTTTCAAGATGCTTTCTCCAATTAGTACACCATGAAATCCGATATTTTTTAAAGCATTAATTTCTTCATCAGAGCGAATTCCTGATTCTGAAATCTTGATACTTGATGCAGGTAAAAATGAAAATAAATCAAAAGAAGTTTGGATATCTGTTTTTTGTTCGGCCAAATCCCGATTATTTATTCCTAAAACATCAACTTCCTCGTAGATTTTTTCAAACATGCTGGATTTATTTAATTCCAATATAACTTCCAAGCCCAAAGAATTGGCCAAAGTTGTAAAGGACTTAATCTGTTCTTTTGTTAAAATTTCAGAAATCAACAAAATTGCATCTGCGCCAATGGCTTTACTTTCAACAATTTGAATTTCATCTACAATAAATTCTTTTCTTAAAATTGGAATTTTTACCTGTTCACGATTCAGAAAAATATCCTCGCAACTTCCCCCAAAATAATTATTATCCGTTAAGATGGAAATAGCTGCTGCACCAAATCGTTGGTAATTTTCCAAATAATAAGCAATTGAATTTTCCACGACAATCTTCCCAGCACTTGGCGATTTTCGTTTAAATTCTGCGATGATGCCAAATTCTTTTTCTAGTAAATTTGCTTTTACAGAAAGGCATTTTTTTTCAAAATAAATTGATTTTTCAAAATCTTGATACGATTTATGATCTTTGAGAATCTCAATTTCCCTCTTTTTTGTTGCTACAATTTGGTCTAAGATTGTTTCTTTCATAATGCTTTTAAATTAAAATGTTTGAATGCGTTTCCTGATAAAATTTGTTCTAGTGCGACAGAAAAATTAACTTTTAAATCACTTGTTGGATCAATGCAATGAATTGCAGCCGAAACATTTGCAGCGATCACTGCATTTTGAGCCTCACTGCCTTTTCCTTGTAAAATCTGAACTAAAATCGTTGCTGCTTCTTGGACAGTGTTGCCACCAAATAAGTCAGATTTAGTCACTGAACTATGAACTCCAAAATCCTCTTTTACATAAATTCTTTCCTCATTATTGCTGTAAATTTTTGTTGGACAAAGCAAGGTTAATTCATCGTAACCATCCAATCCGTAAACTACTTTGTGACTTTGACGAAGATCTTTCATTAGAAAATGATAAATTTTAGCCAATTCCAAACTATAAGTTCCAGTCATTTGGAAACTTGGTTTGGCTGGATTTATGAGTGGACCAAGACAGTTAAAAAATGTTCGAATTCCCAGTTCTTTGCGAATATTTCCAACTTTTTTTAAACTTGGATGAAATAAAGGAGCGTGCAAAATTGCCAAATTAGATTTTTCAATTTCTCGTTCCAATTCATATTGGTTTTTCGGAAAATAAAATCCTAAATATTCTAAAACACTCGATGAGCCGATAACGGAACTAACTCCATAATTTCCGTGCTTGATGACTTTGTAAGACATACTTGCCATGACAAGTGCAGTGCATGTTGAAATATTAAATGTATTCTTCCCATCACCACCAGTTCCGCACAAATCAATTCCCTTGTAAAAACTTAAATCTACTTCAACTGCATTTTCAAGTAAGGCATCTTGAAATCCTTTTATTTCATTCAGCTCCAATCCTTTCATTTGCAAAGAAGTCATTAATGCAACTAATTGAAATTCATTAAATTGATCAGAAGCGATTGCTTCAATGATTTTTTTTGCCTCCGCATAATCCAAGGATTGATAATTGATGATTTTTGCTAATAATTCTTTCATTTTTCTGTATTTTTAATACTGTTAACCCAGTTACCAATCATTTTTTTTCCATCAGGAGTTAAAATTGATTCTGGATGAAATTGTAATCCTTTGATGGGTAAATCCTTGTGCGTGAAAGACATAATTTCATTGTCCGAAGTGGTTCCTGTGCACAACAAAGGAGATTGAATTGGTGATTTAACGCTCCAACTATGGTAGCGACCAATTGATGTTTTATTTTCAATTCCGCTAAAAAGATCATCGTGCTCAGCTAAAATTAATTCGCTTGCTTCTCCATGAATGGGATGCTTGTTTTGTATTAATTCATTGCCAAAATATTCAGCTAATGCTTGATGCCCCAAACAAACCCCCAAGATTGGTTTCTCTTGATGATAGGAATGTATAACATGCATCAAACCTTTAAATTCAGATGGTATTCCTGGGCCTGGCGACAATAAAATCGCGTCAGAGCTAGCAAGGATTTCATCATCAATTTCATTGTTACGCATGACAATTACTTCGCAAGAAAATTCTTTCAAATAGCGAATAATGTTGTAAACAAAGGAGTCGAAATTATCGATAACAGCTACTTTCATGCTATTATTTTTTCTTTAGTTAAATTTGCTAGTTCTATAGATTTTCTTAAGGCGGCAATTTTATTATTCACCTCCTGTAATTCACTTTTTTCATCAGAATTTAAGACTATTCCAGCTCCAGCTCTGTAATGAAGAGTGCTGTTTTGTGAGAAAATACTTCGGATAATTATTGCCATATTCAAATTTCCTGAAAATGAAATAAAGCCAAGTGCCCCGCCATAAAATCCTCTTCTCGTTTTTTCGTGCTGATGAATCAATTCCAAAGCTTTAGGTTTTGGAGTTCCTGAAAGGGTTCCTGCTGGAAAGGTATTGGCAAATAAATCTATGTGATTTGCATTTTCATCCATTTTTCCAGTAATTTTTGAAACCAAGTGAATAACGTGACTAAAATGTTGAACTTCTTTGTAGCTTTCGATTTTAACCCTTGTGCAATTTTTGCTTAAATCATTGCGTGCTAAGTCAACAAGCATCGTGTGTTCTGCATTTTCCTTTTTGTCATTGACTAAAAACTCAATTGCTTGGCTGTCAATTTGTTCATTTCCAGTTTTTTTCACAGTTCCTGCAATAGGATGAATTTCCGCAATCGAACTTTGTATTTTTAACTGTGCCTCAGGAGAAGAACCAATGATACGATGACTTTCAAAATCGAAATAAAACAAATAAGGAGACGGATTTAATCGGCGCAGACTTCTGTAAATTTCGAAATCATCTCCAAAATAATTTTGTTGAAAATCACGAGAAAATACCAATTGAAAAACGTTTCCTTTTTGACATTCCTTTTTTGCAATTTTCACTAAATCCACAAACTCTGAATCGGAAATCGAACTTGTTTCAGTTCCAATTTTCTCAAAATAAAATGAAGTGGATGCATTGGTGTTTAACAAATTAAAAAAATCTGATGCTTTATTCATCTTTTCTTTAAAACTAGTTTGAAGTAGGAAACATTCATTTTGAAAATGATCAAAAACTAATACACTTTCAAATAAAAACAAGTGTAAATCAGGAAAATCGACTCCATCTTTCTCCATTTCTTGTATTTTTTCTACATAATGAGAAAATTCAAAACCCACTGAACCAAAAAACCCACAAAATTCTTCTTCATTTGTATTTGGTTTAAAACGGGACATGAAATCTGCCAACATTGTCATTATGGATTCTTCCTCGGAAATTGGTTTTTGAATAAAAAGCTGATTTTCCATAAAAACTTTAAAAATTCCCTGTTCTACTTTGATTTCCACCAAAGGATTACAAGCGATGAAAGATTTTGAATCCGCTCGATTACTATAATCGTTACACTCTAAAAGTGCGATTTTAGTAAAATGATTTCTTAGCTTTGAAAATACAC
>JBIKSI010000188.1:0-5180 GCA_044348665.1 Crocinitomicaceae bacterium | reverse complement strand
ATTTGAAGAACAACCAGATCGAGTAGCTCTAATATTTGTATAAGATCCAGCGTTTAGACCACTTATTGTGATAACTCCTGAAGCGTTACTTGAAAGAGAAACACTAACAGGTGTACCATCATCAACATAATCAATTGTGTAGGTTGTAGAAATTGCTAAACCAGTGATTTGAATACTTCCATTTGTTCCTCCACAAGTTGTTGGATTTGTAACTGTTCCTAAAGCAATTGTTCTTCTACAATCTCTCCAATCTCTATCACCTCCTGCCAATAGCACATCCGGATATGAACTTGGAGTTGTACCATTTGTTGGATTCGTTAAAGCGTCATTAACATCATAAGCATCATCTAAACCATCTCTATCAGCATCCGTTCCAAGTGATAAGGTATTTGCAACACCATTTCCATCTGTGTCCCAACCTTCAATTGGATCATTTGAACCATCGTTATCTGAATCTAAATCTAAATAATCTGCATTATCTGCACCATCCGTATTGACAGGAATAATAGCCGTTCCTCCAGATGTGAAATCATAAGCGTTTAAAAGACCATCATTATCTGAATCACCTGTTCCTGGTGCTATATAAGTTGCAGTGGCCTGAGCTTCAGAATTATCTACAATTCCATCGTTATCTGCGTCAATATCAATAAAGTTTGGATTAATATCTGAATCACTGTTTCCTGAAACATAAGAATTTGGTTGACCATCAGAGTTGGTATCAGCACCTGTAAAAACAATTGGACTTCCATTTGCTGTGACACATGTTCTAACAATAGTACTATTTATAACTTGAGGAACTACATAGCTTAAACCATGAAAACGAATGTTAGTACCATTCGTTCTTGTCATTCGGATTGCCACAGTATTAATGGGAACTGTAATATTAAAAGTTTGAAAAGTTGCACCTGCAGGCACATTGAAAACTGTTGCATTGGTAAAAGTGGTACCATTGGTGGAAAATGTTAAAGATGAATTAGCAGCATTAGACCCTGACTCATTGGTTAAATATAATGTAATAATTCCACCAGTACTAACTGTATTTGAAATTTGTAACGTAAAAATATCTCCACTATCAAACAACTCAGCATAATCTGCAGCTAAAGGAACTCCTAATGCATCATTTGGATTCGTTATACCAGTATTTCCAGGTCCATGTGAAGTTGCATAGGCAGTAAATGAAGGAGTAATTGAATACGATCCTGTTGTGGTACAATTTTCAAAGACACCATCATATACATCGTTATAACCATCATTATCAATATCAACAAAGGCATCAGCACGACCATCGTTATTTGCATCAAGTCCGTTAGCTTCACGAACATCAGTAATTCCGTCATTATCTGAATCAAGATCCAAATAATTAGGTAATCTATCACCATCTAAATCTGGATCTAATTCTTTGGAACCATTTGCATCACCATCAAACAAAATAGAAGTAGAAGCAACTTGCAAACAATTAGGTATACCAGCACAAGGAGAAGAACCAGTAGGCCCATCATTATCATTGTTATCGTATGAATTTGCTAAACCATCACCATCAGTATCAGTAGTAACATCAATTTGACCGTCACCATTAGTATCTACACCTCGAGCTTCGACAAGGTCAGAAACACCGTCATTATCTGAATCAAGATCAAGGTGATTCGGATTACCATCACCATCTTTATCGTAATTACTACAAATTCCTCCAGAAACTAAAGTTCCACAACCAGGAAAATTAGCATCTCTAAAATTAGGTATTAAATCGCCATCTAAATCTCCACTTGGATCAGGCAAACCTTGAGCACAATTCCAACCATTTACTCCTTGAAAAAATACAGTACAAAAATCTGCATCTTCATAATTATATAATCCATCGTTATCGTGATCACCGTTGTAAGCTTCGACGATATCTGGAATAGCATCATTGTCATCATCAATATCACAAGCTACAGGTATAACATCTTTATCAATGTTACCTTCGTAATTAGGATTTTGAATAGGTACATACAAGGAAATACTCCCACCTACTGTTCCATCTTGAGATCCATTTCTATCTGCAATAGAAACTGCAGCAGGAAGCATGACACCGCCTTGACCTGCATTAGCAATGAATGTTACTCCCGGAGGAATTGCGGCTAAAGAGTATAACAATACACCACCACCACCACCACCACCAGGGCCATGGTCAATATCAGTATTTAAATCTTGGCCATTACCACCGCTTGCGTTTACAGTCAAATTCCCAACAAAAACTTTTGTTTTCAAAACGACTGTACCACCGGCACCACCACCACCTCCACCATCCGGAGCTCCAACAGGATTTACTGCAACAGGTGCTGTACCTCTCGCGTCAATCGTTTGATTATTACCCACAATGGTATCTGCAAAAATTATAACAATACCTCCACCATCTGCAGCAGTTGAAGGATTTCCTGTAGTTACAAAACCAGGACCACCAGCACCCCCTAAAAACACTTTATCTTGTGCAAGAAAAGATGTTAAAGCAAAACCACCGATACCTCCTGCATTTGCTCCGTCAACATCACACCATCGTTTACCTCCTTCTCCACCAGCTCCATAATTGGAACCACCACCACCACCAGAGTCACCAGAAATTCCAGCTCCTCCTCCATTTGCACGAGGCGCACGTCCCCTATTAGTATTTGGGTCATCTAATACGATTCCATCACCCTTTGTAAAGGTAGAATTAGTTCCATTATTGACATTAAAAACAGTTGTTGGATTTATCGTACAATTGTCAGGAACACCATTTACACCCATTTGAATTCCTGCATATCCTTGACCTAAAACATCAATTCCCGCACTCATTATCACTTTTTTAGCTTCAATGGCTACAACACCACCAATACCCGCAGCTTCATCCCAATCTAATGCTCTTAACGTTCCTGTAATTGCAACATCATCAGCAAACTGTGGAATCCTAACAACTTGAACTTTACCAGTAACTGTATAAGATCTAATTAATGGATATCTAGGTGTGATAACATTACCAGCAATAGAACCAACTTCAAAAAATTCATAATTACCTGCATTGTTAATTGCAGTAACGTTTCCAGATCCAGCCGAGTTTGCTGTGTTAATCGTGGCGCCTTTCATTTGAATAATCAATGCTCTATCACCGACAGCAAATAAACTACCATTTGTTACGGTAATTGTATGCACACATGCTACATCACAAGGGGCACATGCTGGTTGTGAAATTGAAGTTACAGCCGAATATAAATTTACAATCCCTGATATAGAGGTTTGTGCGTTTAATTTGGAATAAAAACTAAAAAGTATAATAAAAATTAATACTATTTGTTTCTGCAACAATTTGTTTGAATTGATTTTCATAAATTATTATTTATATTCTTTACTCAGTAAAAACTAATTTAAAGAGCTGTATTACTAACAAAATTTCTTTTAAAAAAAACTTACAAAAATAATTTTTATAATTGTACATTCAACCATAACTTTATAAGTGAGTCAATCTGACAATAAGTGAGTCAATCTGACAATAAGTGAGTAATTTTGAATCAAAAATGCAAAATTAAATCAATTTAAAGCACGAATCACTCACGGAAAACCGTATAATTATTTTATTGATTACAAAATAGTCGAAATGATTTTAACAATTAAAACTTAATGTTCTAAAATAGTGTTTTCATGTTCTCAATGAAAAAATAATAGATTTTACATTAAGATCAAGATTTCAGAATTAGCGAGCTAATATTAAAAAAAACATTAATTTAGTTGCCGTGAATAATTAATAAGCAACAAAACAAAAACAGGATATTGAAAAAAGTAACAGCAATTTTCTTCTTTACGAGCTTAATTAATTTTTGGATAGCACCCCAAAAAAATGGGCAATTTATTTACGAAACTAAAGAATCAAAACTACCATTTACGGTTACTCAATATTCGTCAAAACACGGATTACCGCAGAATCAAGTTTTAGAAATCTTAGAATTACCAAACGGAAAACTATTAATTTCGACAGCAAATGGAGTTGTGCAGTTTGACGGTCAACTTTTCACCACTTTTACTAACGACAAGAAGCATAAAAAATACATTTTTAACGACTTATTTTATGAATCTTCTGGGAAAAAAATCCTTGGGACTACCTTAGATGGTTCTCTATTTTGTCTTGAACCGTTTTTTATTGAAATAAAGGGTTTTTTGCGTTCAACCATAAACGAAGGAAAAATTTACTCAGTTTCAAAAAATGGTTCAATTTACGAGTCAGATTTAAAAAAAATCAAATTTAAAAAAATATTTTCAAATCTTAATATTCACCCAAATCATTTCCTACACAATAATGGTAGTCTATTTGTTTGTAGTAATGAAGGATTAGATTTAATAACCGTATCACAAGGAAAACAAAAAAAAATTACAAAAACACCAACATTTAAAAGTAAGATATTCAAAAACAAGCTCTATTATTCCACACAACTTACCTTTGAGTGTCTTGATTTAAAGACGAATAAATCAAAAATAATTTTTAAATCATCCTATTCTGACAATATTTTTTTAGACTTTGAAGTAGTATCTGAAAAGGAATTTTATCTAGCTTCCAACCATGGTCTAGTGCACCTTAAAAATCTGAGGGTAAATTTATATAATCAGGAAAATAATTTACCGTCCAACAATATTCACAGTGTCTTTTACTCAAAAAAAAATAATTGTCTTTTTGTTGGAACAGCTCAAAAAGGATTACTAAAACTTGATTTCAAAACATCCTTCTCCATCACAGAGCCTAATGAGATAAAATTAAATTCATTAAGTTCAATTATAGAATTTGACAATAAAATATTAACAAGTGGATCGTCGGGTACAATTTTTGACATTACAAATAAAAATCAAACAAAAGTATTTCTTCGAAGCAATTATCTTTTGGCTTCACTTGCAAAAATTGATGATTATCTAGCCGTTGGCACCTGGGGAGCAGGTTTTTCAGTTTACAAAAATGGACAGGAAATAAAGAATTTCAGTAGCAGCGAATATTTAAAAAATCTCTATGTCCATTCTATATTTCAAGATAGCAAAAAACAAATTTGGATTGGCACAGGTTCTGGAATTTCATTTGGCAAAACCTTAAAGGAAATAAAACCTTTAATTGAAATTGGGGCAACTGTAATTTGTTTTAAAGAACTTAGAGATAAAACTATTTGTATTGGAACAAATGAGGGAGTTCT
>JBIKSI010000187.1:0-5253 GCA_044348665.1 Crocinitomicaceae bacterium | reverse complement strand
ATTTCTTGTGGAACTCAATTTCAAACAAGTTTAAACTATTTTGAAAGGATCCAAAAAACTCCTTTTGACTCGTTAAATTTTGATTTTTCCTTCTAATTTTACTTATAATACTTTGATAGGATTGTATTAAATCATTTTTGTTTAAATTTTCAATTTTTAAGGTGGTTTCTGAAAAAACTTGATTCGGATTTTTCGGAATGGTATCTTTACGCAAGATTTTACTTTGAAAATAAATATGCTCATTAATAACACTTTGAACAAAATTTTCACGCACGGACATGGCACTTTTTTGAATAGAATCTAATGCTCCATTGATTTGAAAAACATTCCACATTTCATATTCATTTTTAAATAAATCCTCATCTGTCCGATTTATTTTAAAACCACTTAAATCAATTTTATAGGTTGCGTTTTCGAAAGAACTTCTTCTACTTGGGAAAAAACTACCTGTTTTACCTGTTTCAGTCGTCTGATTACTTGCTAATTCCTCAAAAACATGCCCTTTGTTTAGTTTAAAGAATAAAAAAGAACCATTTTTAGATTTGTAAACTTCACCAGATTCAGCCTTTACAGTTTTCACAACAATCGGATCAGTGTGATCATGAATGGTAATTCCTTTGAATTCTTGGTCGTTTCCCTTTTCAATTTTGATAGCATATCCGTCTAAAACTGTTGTATATACTCCTGGAGTTAAAATAGTTGCAATTTTTGTTTCTTGAATATCATAAATTAAAGATCTCCATTTTAGATTTGCTACTGGAATTACAAAATTTGAGAACAAGAAAGTACAGAAGCAAATAAAAACAACCACATAAGTTAATGGTTTCATTATTTGAAACAAAGACATTCCAGCAGATTTTAAAGCTGTAAGTTCATTGTTTTCGGCTAAATTCCCCATTGTCATAATAGAAGATAATAACATTGCAAGAGGCAAAGCCAAGGGAATCAAGGAAGCAGAAACGTAAAAAAACAATTCTAAAATCAAAAAAGTATCAATCCCCTTGCCCATCAAATCATCAATGTATTTCCACAAAAACTGCATGATCAACATGAACATGGAGATGCAAAAAGTCACGATAAATGGTCCTATAAAAGAACGAATACTAAATACGTATAAACGTTTCAAAGTTATTTTTTAGATATTTTTACAAAATTATGAAAATTATACTAAGCGCCTAATACACGTTTTAATTCGTGCACTGCTGATTCCCAGAACATTTTGATTTCGTCATAATCTTCTTCGTCAGCATAATCAACAATTGAAAGTACCAAAGCTTTTGTCATTGGGTCTACCGAATATTCTATTTGAAAATAAGTATCTAATCCTTCTTCCTCATCTGCAAGCCACTGCCACTTAATATGTGAACCAACTTTTGAGGATAATAATCGCGCTTTCTCATCACTTCCATCCCAATGGAAATTGTAAATATCTTCTTTCACATTGACGTCATCGGCAAACCATTCTGCCAATCCGCTTGAGGTAAAAATAAGGTTTTCAAAGACTTTAACGGAGGACTTTAATAAATATTCTAACTCTATTTTTCTTTTTTCGCTCATAATTGTAATTCAATTTGTAAATTTGCACTCAATTTTAAGTTCGAAATATACATAAATCTTTTCAATGGCGTTAATACATTCTTTAGAAAAAAACGGAAATTTTTTATTTAAGTACCGTGGTCAGTTCCCAACAATCCTATTTATAGCGGCAGTTCCAGTAATTTACTTTACTGATTATCAAATACTTAAAGACAATGACATTCTCAATTATTCCTTGTTAGGATTTGCGATTTTTATTTCATTTTTAGGTCAATATATTCGTGCTGTGGCGATTGGGACAAGTCATAAAGCAACTTCGGGAAGAAATACTCAAGAACAAGTTGCAGAGGCTTTGAATACGAAAGGAATTTATTCTACTTTGCGCCATCCACTTTATTTAGGAAATTACTTTATGTGGATTGGAATTATAATCTACACCTGTAATATTTGGTTTATCATCATTGCAACCTTGTTATTTTGGTTATATTACGAAAGAATTATGTTTGCAGAAGAACGTTTTCTGGAAAGAAAATTTGGCGATGATTATCTTAATTGGTCATTAAAAGTGCCTGCATTTATTCCAAGTTTCAAAAATTATGAAAAGACTCCTATCAAATTTTCTATGAAAACGATATTGAGAAGAGAATATTCTGGCGTAACGGCTACGATTATTGCGTTCTTATTTATCGACTTTTTCAAGCGCTTATTTGAGCATAAAGAAGTTAAATTTGAACTTTATCAAGGAATAATTTTAGTTGTAGCAATTTTAATTACCTTGATTTTGAGAACATTAAAACACAAAACAAAAATTTTATTTGAAGAAGATCGTTCATAATTTTGTTTTAAGAAAAAAGTTAGTATATTTGCACCCTGAAAACGGAAATTAACTCAATTTTTAGTTTTCAATTTGGCGAGGTAGCTCTCCCGATAGTTATCGGGATGGTTAGAGCAAAATAAGGCGAGGTAGCTCAGTTGGTTAGAGCGCCGGATTCATAACCCGGAGGTCGGGAGTTCAAATCTCCCTCTCGCTACTAAAGGAATTCAGTTTTGGATTCCTTTTTTTTGTCTCATATTTTTCGGTCGGGTGTTCATCCCGATAATTATCGGGACTCCCTCTCGCTACTAACAAGGAATTCAGTTTGGATTCCTTTTTTTTGTGTCCTATTTTTTGGTCGGGTGTTCATCCCGATAAGTATCGGGACTCCCTCTCGCTACTAAAGGAATTCAGTTTGGATTCCTTTTTTTTGTCTCCTATTTTTCGGTCGGGTGTTCATCCCGATAAGTATCGGGACTCCCTCTCGCTACAAAAGGAATTCAGTTTGGATTCCTTTTTTTTGTGTCCAATTTTTTGGTCGGGTGTTCATCCCGATATGTATCGGGACTAACTCTCGCTACTAAAGGAATTCAGTTTTGGATTCCTTTTTTTGTGTCCTATTTTTTGGTCGGGTGTTCATCCCGATAATTATCGGGACTCCCTCTCGCTACTAACCTTTTTTTTTATGAAGTACGGAAAAAGAGTGAGGAATTTATTAAAAAAAATATTCGACATAAAAAAAGGAGATATTTCTATCTCCTTCCCAATTATTAACTTCATTTCGTTTAAGAAATCTTCTCGAAACCTGTATATTTATGCAAAACCTCCGGAATTAATACACCTTCATCCGTTTGATTATTCTCTAATAAAGCTGCAACAATTCGAGGTAAGGCAAGCGCCGAACCATTTAAAGTGTGGCATAAAGCTGTTTTTTTATCGTCAGTTTTGTATCTTAATTTTAATCTATTCGCTTGAAAAGTATCGAAACGAGAAACTGAACTCACTTCCAACCATTTTTCTTGTGCAGCAGAATACACCTCAAAATCGTAAGTCATTGCTGAGGCGAAACCTGTATCTCCACCACAAAGTCTTAAAATTCGGTAGTGTAATCCTAATTTCGCTAATAAAGAACGAACGTGTTCCACCATTTCTTCCAAGGCTTTTGCTGAATTATCTGGATGTTCAATTCGAACAATTTCTACTTTATCAAATTGGTGCAAACGATTTAATCCGCGGACATGTGCGCCATAACTTCCAGCTTCTCTTCTGAAACAAGGAGTATAACCAGTTAATTTTAGTGAAAAGTTTTCATTTGGAAGGATCACATCTCTGTAAATATTTGTCAATGGTACTTCCGCTGTTGGAATCAAATACAAATCATCTTGATTGATGTAATACATTTGACCTTCTTTATCAGGTAATTGCCCTGTTCCGTAACCACTTGCCTCGTTTACAACCAAAGGTGGAATAAATTCCTCATAACCAGCTTTATCTGCTTCATCTAAGAAAAAAGAAATCAAGGCACGTTGTAATTTCGCACCTTTACCTTTATAAATTGGAAATCCAGCACCCGTAATTTTAACTCCAGTTTCAAAATCAATTAAATCAAATTTTTTGGTGATTTCCCAATGCGGCAAAGCTTGACCTTCAAAAACATGTTTGCTTCCAACCTCTTCCACGATTTCATTGTCTTCTTCATTTTTTCCAGCTTTCACCAATTCATTTGGAACATTTGGAAGTTGATACATCAACAATTTGATTTCTTCTTCCAAGGCATTTACTTGTTCCTTTAAAGAGGATTCTTTTTCTTTCAGGTCGGAAGTTTGAGCTTTTGCTTCGTTCGCTTCATCTGTCTTTCCCTGTTGAAATAAAAGGCCCACAGATTTTGAAATTTTGTTCAACTCTGAAGCAATGGATTCGAGTTCCGTTTTTGTTGCACGCCATGCTTCATCTTTCGTTAAAATAGATTCTACAATTGGTGTAACATCCAAATTACGTTTCTTTAAACCCTCAATTATTTCACTTTTGCTGGAACGAATCCTTTGAATTTCAATCATTTTATTTAGTTTCTGGAATTTTTATTTCTTATGGCGCAAAAATAAGAAAAAATAAAGAAAAATTCAACAAGAGGGAGAAATTGATGTTTAATTTGATCCTTGCTTTGCACATTAAACTTAGTGAAATTATTTGAATTATAAGAAAAATTGGCGAAGCAGAACAAACGCAGTAAAGCATACACTAAGTAGCTGAGTAATAAATTTTCACTTATGTATTTCATCAATTTTAGCCGTACCTAATTTTTCTCTGTTCTTAAAATTTTTAATATAATCTCTATTCCATCTAAAAAAAGACTTTTCTCTAAATATGTATGTAATTGTTTATGAGTGATTTGAATTTCTTGTGTCTGCCATTTTTTTACAGGGAAAATTTATAAAATTATTTTTTTTTGATAAAAATCTAACTTATCGCCTGCATCAGCAACCACCAATAAAAACCCTTCACAGAATTTGAAACCATTATACCTAAACTCATCTTTTATGTAATCAGTTGAATAAATTTTTAATTGTAAGTTTAACCCATCATGGTAACCATTCATCACAAACATTTTTTCTTTGCGAATTGATAAATAATTTTCTTTATAAATCTTTAAATCATCAGAAAGAGAATCTAAAAGCTGCCTTGGAAAAACTAATTCTTGCAATTTTTTACTACATTTAGCTTCTTGATTTCTATTTTCTTTAATTGTTCCGATGCAAGAATGCAAAAAAAAAGATAATAATCCTACTTTGTCAAATTAACTTGGAGGTTTTGAGTTTATAGGGTCAAAATATTTTTCAAGATGAGTAATTGCCATTTCTATTGCTTTAAGTGGATTGTCCCAATTTGATTTTATTGATGAGGCA
>JBIKSI010000186.1:0-5295 GCA_044348665.1 Crocinitomicaceae bacterium | reverse complement strand
CCAAGAAACTATACCATCAATTTAATTGCTACAAGTATTGATGGCTGTTCGGACACAACAAGTATTATTGTTACCGTGCCTGAAACGCTTATTTTTTACGTTCCGAACTCATTTACTCCAAATGGGGATGAATTAAATAACACTTTTTTACCTATATTTACATCTGGTTTTGATCCTTTTGACTATCGATTGAGTATTTACAACAGATGGGGTGAACTAATCTTTGAATCCTTAGATCATACCGTTGGTTGGGATGGAACTTTTAAAAATTTGGGTATTTCTGAACAAGGAACATATACTTTCAAAATTGAATTTGCACTCAAATCGACTGGCGATAAAGAAACATCAGTTGGTAGTTTCAGCTTGTTTAGATAAAATATTCTATTAAAAATAAAAAAGCCAATATTCAAATGTGATATTGGCTTTTGTTTTATTTTGAACTTAGATTCTTAACTCCCAAAAGTCATTAAATAGGCTTTCAAAAATTCATTAATTTCACCATCCATAACAGCTTCCACATTAGAAGTTTCATAACCAGTTCTTACATCTTTTACCAATTTGTAGGGTTGCATGACGTAATTTCTAATTTGTGAACCCCATTCTATTTTCTTCTTACCAGCTTCAATTTCATTTCGTTTTTCCATTCTAGCTCTTAATTCTAGTTCGTATAACTGAGAACGTAAAAGTTGCATTGCTTTTTCCTTATTTCCTAACTGAGAGCGAGATTCAGAGTTTTCAATAATAATTCCTGACGGAGCATGACGAAGTCTAACAGCAGTTTCAACCTTATTTACGTTTTGTCCACCAGCGCCACCTGAACGGAAAGTTTCAAAACTAATGTCCGCAGGATTGATGTTTATTTCGATTGTATCATCTACCAAAGGATAAACGTAAACAGAAACAAAAGAAGTATGTCGTTTGGCATTGGAATCAAAAGGAGAAATACGGACCAAACGATGAACTCCATTTTCACCTTTCAAGTAACCGAATGCGAAGTCACCTTCAAATTCAATTGTTACCGTTTTAATTCCAGCAACGTCACCTTCTTGAAAGTTCAATTCTTTCAATTTGTAGCCGTTTTTTTGTCCCCACATCATGTACATACGCATCAACATGGACGCCCAATCACAACTTTCTGTACCACCGGCACCAGATGTAATTTGCAATACTGCACTTAACTGATCTTCCTCACCAGAAAGCATGTTTTTTAGTTCCAAGGCTTCAACCTCATCCATTAATTTTTTGAAAGCGGCATCAAGTTCACTTTCCTCTGCCATTTCCTCTTTCACAAAATCAAGCAAAACCTCAATATCATCAGAAGAAGACTTCAAATGGTCATAGGTTTCTATCCAATATTTAATGCTACGCAAAGCCTTCATTTGCGCTTCCGCTTTTTTTGGATCGTCCCAAAAACCAGGATCTTGCGTTTTTAATTCCCCTTCCTGTAATTCTATACGTTTTTGAGGAATCTTCAGATAAACTGAAATTGCTTCAATACGTTTATTAACTTCCTTAATTTGTTCTTGATTAACCATAAGATTTTAGAAAAATATCTACTTACAAACTTATTTTGCAATAAATATAAAATTTTGTTTTTTGTGAATTTCTTTGTTGAAAGCGACTAATTTATCGGAATCAATTACAAATGTTTCATATTTTAAAGACTCCAATAATTCAAAACAGTTTGTTCTATTGTCATTTTCCCATAATTCTGCATAAATTATTGGTTTGTTTTTTATCAAAAGATTATTTGCCCCTTTTAAAACAAAATATTCAAAATTTTCAACGTCAATTTTGATTGCACTAATTTTTTCATCTGAAAATAAATTATCTAAGAAATCAGACTGAACATCAAATTCAATTCCTTCATTCATTTCACAAATTGATTCATGTTTAACATGACTTAATCCTTGAAAAATAACTTTATTTTTGGTAGGCAAAATCATTTTCAATATTCCTTTTTCTTCGCCTAAAGCAAGACTATGAATCACCAAATTTGAAAGTGAAAATTTACTTTTAATCTTCCTCAAAACCCTTAGATTGTCTGGGATTGGTTCAAATGCATGAATACTACTTTTTGGCAGATTTTTAGCTAAATGATAAGACATGATTCCAATGTTGGCACCAATGTCTAAGACGATACTGCCATCGTCTTTAAGTAAATTTAAAAAGTAAAAAAAATCCTTTTCTTTTGAATCGTTTTTGATCGTTTTTATTTTGAATAGCGAGAAAACATACAAATAATTTTTGAATCCAAGTGACTTTTGCAATATGTATTTTAACGAATCTTTCACAATAAAAAAACGTGCAAAGTTAATAAAAAGTTAGCACAAATTTTGTATTTTTATTACTTGCTAAGTAAATGATTTTTTTAATTGCTAAAAAGCAATTTGAATACCTGATAATAAACACTTTATAAAATCTAATTTACAACAAACAAATCACATCGGAAAAATTTATATAATCAACGAAAAACAAAGATATTTGGTAGAAAAATTAAAAATAAATGATTTTTTTGATAAAAAACCGATAAAAAATGTTTAATTTCGTTAAAAATTTCGTAACTTTAGAGTTAAATAATTTTTGAAACTTATAAAGTACATCATACAATATGCCAATAGTTCAAGAAAGTCTTAAAGGTGCCCTGCGCACATTTTTTGGTTTCGATAGCTTCAAAGGAAAACAAGAAGACATTATTAACAACGTATTAGACGGAAAAAATTCGTTTGTTATAATGCCGACTGGAGGAGGAAAATCCTTATGCTATCAATTACCAGCCCTTTTATCTGAGGGCACTGCCATCGTTGTTTCACCGCTAATCGCCTTGATGAAAAATCAAGTGGATGCAATTAGGAATGTGAGTGACAGTGAAGCAATTGCACATTTTTTAAACTCCTCTCTTTCTAAAGCTGAAATTACTCGCGTTAAAACGGATATTTCTGCAGGAAAAACCAAATTGTTATACGTAGCTCCAGAATCGCTTACCAAACAAGAATATATTGACTTTTTAACTTCAGTTAATATATCCTTTTTTGCTATCGATGAAGCACATTGTATTTCAGAATGGGGTCATGATTTCCGCCCAGAATACAGAAGATTGCGAGAAATTTTTGAGAAGATTTCAAATGTTCCGATCATTGCATTAACAGCAACTGCAACTCCAAAAGTTCAATTTGATATTCAAAAAAACTTGAATATGTTGGACGCAACCGTGTATAAAGATTCTTTCAACAGAGATAATTTGTATTACGAAATTCGTCCAAAAAAAGATGTTGAGAAGGAAATCATCAAATACATCAGAAATAAACCTGGAAAATCAGGAATTATTTACTGCCTAAGTAGAAAAAAAGTAGAAGAATTAGCAGAATTACTGAACGTAAACGGCATCAATGCCCTCCCCTATCACGCTGGTTTAGATGCAAATACACGTGGAAAACACCAAGACATGTTCTTGATGGAAGAAGCAAGCGTAATCGTTGCAACCATCGCATTTGGAATGGGAATTGATAAACCAGATGTTCGTTTTGTCATTCACCACGATATTCCAAAATCAGTGGAAAGTTATTACCAAGAAACTGGAAGAGCTGGAAGAGATGGTGGTGAAGGTGAATGTGTCGTTTTTTATTCTTACAAAGACATAGAAAAATTAGAGAAATTTCTACAAGGAAAACCAGTTGCAGAACAAGAAATTGGGAAACAACTACTAAATGAAATGGTTTCTTATTCCGAGACTTCGGTTTGTAGAAGAAAATATATTTTACATTATTTTGGGGAGTTTTTTGACGAGAAAAATTGCAACACCATGTGTGATAATTGCAAGCATCCACGTGAAAAACTGGAAGGAAAAGATTTTGTCAAAATTTTACTTGAAAGTGTTGTTGCACTTGAAGAACAGCAAAAAGCAAAACATTTGTGTGCATTTACAGCAGGAAATGTTACTGCTGACATCAAAAACTACAAACACGATAAACATCCATTATTTGGAAAAGGTAAAGAAAGAGATGAGCATTTCTGGAATGCCGTAATTCGTCAAAGTTTAGTTGGAGGTTTTATTACCAAAGATATTGAGACCTACGGAACAATAAAAATGACGGAAAAAGGTCATGAATTTATTGCTAATCCTTTCTCATTCATGTTAATTAAAGAACATGATTTTTCAGGAACTGATGAAGAAGATGGAATCATCACAACAGGAAAAGGTGGTGCTTTCGACGAAGTACTTTATGACTTGTTGGTTGACATGCGAAAATCAATTTCTAAGCAGAAAAAAATTCCACCTTTCGTAATTTTCCAAGAACCATCCCTAAAAGATATGTGTTTGCAATATCCAATTACGATGGATGAGTTAACAAGTATTCAAGGAGTTGGAACAGGAAAAGCAGCTCGTTATGGCGCACCATTTTTAGCTTTGATTAAACAATATGTTGAGGAAAATGACATTGACAGACCGCAAGATTTGGTAGTTAAATCTTTGATTAATAAATCAGGTTTAAAGGTACAATTGATTCAAAACATTGACCGTAAATTACCATTAGAAGATATTGGAAAAGCACAAGGGAAATCACTGGACGAAGTAATCGAAGAAATTGAAATGATAGTTTCCTCTGGAACACGAGTAAATATCAATTATTACATCGACGATATTTTAGACCCTGATAATCAAGAAGAAATTTACGATTATTTTAAGGAGGCTGAAACAGACGATTTGATTGCTGCTTATCATGAGTTTGATGGAGATTATACAGAAGAAGAATTGAGGCTGATGCGTATCAAATTTATGAGTGAAATGGCGAATTAATGCAACCTTTTTTATAATTTCACGTACTTACAAACCGAGTTCAATACTTTTCATTAGAAATGCAGATAGAATCAATTATAGCAGAACTTTTATTGCGCAATAATTGCGTTGTAATTCCCAAATTTGGAGGTTTTATTGCCTCCCAAAAGGCTGCTACAATAGATTTTTCGAAAGGAATAGTATTACCGCCTCAAAAAGCCATTTTATTTAACAAGCAATTAATAAATAACGACGGTTTGTTGTGCATGACATTTGCTCAAGCTAATAAACTAAATTATGAATTAGCGCTAGAGGCACTGGATGAAAAAGTAAGTATTTGGAATGCTGAACTTGCTGAAGGAAAAAGGGTTTCAATAGAAAATGTTGGTTTTTTATTTTTGGATAACGAAAAGAATATTTGCTTCGAACAGGATCGCTTTTTTAATCTTTTGATGGATTCCTTTGGAATGGGTCAGGTAAGTTTCCAAGCTGAAAAAACGATAATTACACGAGAAATT
>JBIKSI010000071.1:0-17604 GCA_044348665.1 Crocinitomicaceae bacterium | reverse complement strand
CACGCCCCGACGAAGACCGAAAAGCCCACATGAGTACAGCGAAGAGGACTTGTAGGCGTAGGCGGTTAAGGCGCCAAACAAAAAATTGTAATTTAACCTAACGGAGGTACTATAAATAAATATAAATAATAATTCTATTGAAATATTACACCTGATCCAATCAATTCATCGTTTGAATACCAAGCAGCGAATTGTCCAGGTGTGATTCCGCGTTGTAAATTATTGAATAAAATATAAAGGCCATTTTCTTTTAAAAGAAACTTTGCTTTTTGCAGTTTCTGACGGTAACGAATTCGAATATCTAGTTCTTGAATTTCATTTAATTCAAACTTTTTGTTTTCATTGATGTAATGAATGTCTTCTTTTCGGATAAATAGTGCCCAACGATTAAGTGCTAAATGTTCGTCTGTTTGTCCTGAAAATATTAAATTATTTTTTACATCCACTTGAACCACGAAAGATGGATTTGGCCTCCCTCCTATTTGTAGGCCTTTTCGCTGACCAATAGTGTAAAAATGTGCACCTTGATGTTCGGCCACAAGCACACCTTCAGATTCTTCAAATTCAAATGGTTGGACTAAATTTTCTATTTCTTCAAAATTGACAGGAAGGGAATGATATGCTTTCAACTTCTCATTTGAATTCGGAATTTCAATCACTTTTCCTTTATTTGCTTTTAATTGTTGCTGTAAAAACGTTGGCAAACTGATTTTTCCTACAAAACATAGACCTTGTGAATCCTTTTTTTCAGCCGTTACCAATCCAATTTTTAGTGCGATTTCTCGTACTTCACTTTTTAAAAGTTCGCCAATGGGAAATAATGCTTTACTAAGTTGATTTTGACTTATTTGACACAAAAAATACGATTGATCTTTTGTAATATCCTTTCCTGCAAGTAAACCAAAAGTCCCATCTTCATGTTCAATTTTACGACAATAATGTCCTGTGGCAACATAATCAGCACCTAAGTCTAAAGCGGCTTTCAAAAATACATCAAATTTGATCTCACGATTACATAAAACATCTGGATTTGGTGTCCGTCCAGACTCGTATTCAGAAAACATGTAATCGACAATTTTTTCTTTGTATTCTTTACTTAAGTCGATGATTTGAAATGGAATCCCCAATTGATTCGCTATTAATAGTGCGTCATTCGCATCGTCAATCCAAGGACAATCATCTGATAATGTCACAGATTCATCGTGCCAATTTCTCATAAACATTCCAATCACTTCATATCCTTGCTCGATAAGCAAATGGGCAGTAACAGAGGAATCAACTCCGCCAGAAAGACCTACAACAACTCGTTTTTTCACGCACTAATAATTTCTGCAAAATTACAAAATTTGTATCAACTTTTTAGAAGATAGAATTAACAATAGGATCGTAAAAACTGATTTTAACACATTATAACAGAATTTTGTTTTGTTTTATGTTAAAATATTCTACTTTCGCAGTATATGAATTTAAGAAAAATCATTTATTCAATTGTTATTCTAATTGGAATTAGTTCTCAATTATACGCTCAACAAGAGCAGAAAGTTCTTTTGATTGGAAAAGTTGTGGACACACTTCAAGCACAAGGATTTTATAATTTGATGATTATCAACCGAACAAGCGGCAGAGGAGTTTTCGGACAACCTGACGGGAGTTTTATGGTGTATTGCAATGAAAATGATTCAATTAACTTATCTACGAAAGGTTATCCAATTTATGGATTTAGAGTGAAGGCAGACTCGAATCATCAAATGAAAATCACTGGTATTTTAGAAAATAAAATTCAAGAAGAAAAAGAAGTTGTTGTTAGACCATTAAAAACATTGCAGCAGATTAAAGAAGAAAGAGCAAGTTTATCTATGCGAGAAACCAGATTAGTGACAGGAATTGAAGTCTTAAATAGTCCAATTACGGCTCTTTATCAACGTTTTTCCGAACGTGAACAAAATAAGCAGTGGGTTGCAAAAATGGAGTTCAAAGACAATCAAACAAAAGTCTTAAAAGAATTACTTAGAGTTTATATTTCTTACGACATTGTCAATTTGGATGAAGAAGAATTTGAGGATTTCATTACTTTTTTAAACATCGATGAGAATTTCTTAAAAACTTCTTCTGAAATGGAGCTTGTAACTTTTATCAAGGATAAATTTGAGCATTACATGTTAATCAAGAAAGGTTAGCAATCATTTTTGGAGTTTGTATTAAGTAATAAAAATGTTTGTTGATTGTATATTTTTTCGAATTATAAACCAATCAAATTTTTCTTTCTTTTAATGAAATTGATGTCAGAAGATTTTTGATAAGATATTCGAAAAAAATCCTCAAATTTGCAACACATGGAAACAATTTTCAAAAATAAAGTTTGTTGGGTTACAGGAGCTTCTTCAGGAATTGGAAAAGAAATTGCCGTACAATTGGCTAAAAACGGAGCAATTTTGGTTCTTTCTGCTCGAAATGTAGCGTCCTTGCAAAGCGTAAAGGAAAGTTTAAATAATTCGGATAAACACCTTTTAATTCCTTTAGATTTAGAATTTTCATCAAATTTTGCAGAACTGTCGAAAGAAGTAATTTCGAAATTTGGTCGAGTTGATTATTTATTTAATAATGGAGGTTTAAGTCAGCGAGCAGAAGCATCAAAAACACCTTTGGAAGTGGATCGTCGAATCATGGAGATCAATTATTTCGGAAATATTGCACTTACAAAGGCCGTTTTACCTTACTTTTTAGAAAAAAAATCAGGACATATTGTTGTTATTTCAAGTATTTCTGGAAAATTCGGTTTCTTTTTACGTTCAGCTTACGCTGCATCAAAACATGCTTTACATGGCTTTTATGAGAGTTTGGCGTTGGAGGAGGAACACAATAATTTGAAAGTGACGATTGCCATGCCGGGAAAAATAAATACGCCGATTTCAACCAATGCATTAACAGAAAAGGGAGAAAAACATGGCGTGATGGATCACAATCAAGAAACAGGAATGCCAGTGGAAGAATGTGTATCGAGATTGTTAAAAGCAGTTGAAAAAGGAAAAAGAGAAATATTAATTGGAAACAAAGAAATAAAAGCTGTGACTTTAAAACGATTGCTACCAGGAATTTTTTGGAAAGTGATTCGTAAGCAAAGTGCTGTTTGAGAGTTGATTAGCTGATGGGTTGATTAGCTGATTAGCTGATTTGTTGAAAACGAAAATTAAGTTTGAAAAATAATCTTATGAAACCAGACCACATCATTCAAACAAAACGATTAACGTTAAAAAGTGTAAGTCCCTCAAACGTGCATGAGTTGTTTAATAATAAATCAAAAGAAGAAATTATAAAGTTTTTTGATTGCAATGAAAAGGGATATGAATTTTACCTTGATATGCACCAAAACGGAATGGAAACAAATCGAATTTCCTTACTTTTTTTTCAAATTTTTCACTCAGAAAGTCAGCGATTGTTGGGTGAATTTGGTTTCCATACATGGAATAAATCACACAAAAGGGCAGAATTGTATTACTTCTTAAATCAAGAAGAAGACAAGAAACAAGGATTTATGTCAGAAACTATGGAATATTTGCTGAATTTTGGATTTAACACTTTAAACCTGCATCGAATTGAAGCAAAAGTCGCACCTTGGAATACCGCTTCCAAAAAATTGTTGGAAAAATTTCATTTTACCTACGAAGGTACTATGCGCGAAGATTATTGTGTCGACGGTGTAAACGAAGATTCAGAATGTTATTCGCTATTAAGATCTGAATGGAAAAATCTATTTAGTCAAAAAGAAAACATTTAATTTTGGCAAAATAGATTCTGATCAAAATTCAGTAGCGATTATTTGAGAGGAATTTCTTTCAATACATCCAACAAATAACTCCAAAATTTCTGTACAGACGAAATTTGAACCTTTTCATCTGGTGAATGCGCTGCACGAATATTTGGACCAAAAGAAATCATATCCATATTTGGTAAATGTCCCCCTAAAATTCCACATTCTAAACCTGCATGACAAGCTTTAATTTGCGGTTCTTCGTTGAATTTTTTACGGTACATATCCGCCATCAATGTCAAAATTGCTGAATTTGGATTTGGTTGCCATCCAGGATAATCTCCATTTTGTACCACAGCAGCACCCATGTTTTCAAAGGAAGCACGAACAGCATTCGCTACATCGTCTTTCGTTGTTTCCACACTTGAACGTTGTAAAGATTGTGAAATAAATTTTCCGTCTTTAACAATGATTCTAGCCAAACTATTTGAAGCCTCTACTAATCCAGCAATATCTGGACTCATTCTGAATACTCCATTTGGACAAGCATAAATCGTATTCAAGATTTTCAAAGCATCTTCCTCACCAACAGCATCTGTTTCTGTTTCAACGATTTTCCAATCGATTTTCAATTCTGTTTCGATGGATTGATATTCGAATTTTAATTTCGCACTTTTATCTGCTAAAAAGTTTTCAAAGGCTTTTTGCTTTTCTTTTTCAACTGAAACGATAGCTGTCGATTCTCTTGGAATAGCATTTCTCAAACTTCCTCCATCAATCGATGTAATTTGTATTGGAAACAATGAAATCCCTTGATATAAAATACGATTCATCAATTTATTTGCGTTTCCTCTTCCGCGATGAATGTCCATTCCTGAATGCCCGCCTAATAATCCACGAAGTGAAATTTCGTAGGTCACGCTATCATTCTCAACTGGAACAATGTCGTAGGTATAGGAAGTGTTTGTGTCAATACCTCCAGCACAACCGATTGATAATTCATCATCGTCTTCGGTATCTAAATTCAATAAAATGGTTCCAGAAAAATTACTTGGATCTAATTTCATTGCACCTGTCATTCCCGTCTCTTCATCAATAGTAAACATTGCTTCTAAAGCTGGATGAGCAATATCAGTCGAAGCAAAAATTGCCATAATGGCTGCTACACCAATTCCATTATCAGCTCCAAGGGTTGTACCTTTTGCTTTTACCCAGTCACCATCAACATACATTTCAATTCCCTGTGTTTCGAAATCAAAAACGGTGTCGCTATTTTTTTGGTGCACCATATCCAAATGTGATTGTAAAACCACCGTTTGGCGATTTTCCATTCCTGCTGTTGCTGGTTTTTTAATAATTACGTTACCGATGGCATCTTCTAATGTTTCTAAACCTAAAGATTTACCAAAATCAACCATAAAAGCACGCACTCTTTCTTCTCTTTTAGATGGTCGAGGAACAGCGTTTAAATCTGCAAAATGGTTCCACAAGGCTTTTGGTTCTAGATTTCTAATCGGCATAATTTCTACTTATTAATAATTCATTATTGAAAAACAAAAGTAAGTAAAATAAAGAAATCAGTTAAACAAGTGTTAATAAAAAAAATGGAGTTTATTTTTATTCTAAATTGGCTAAAATTTATTAAAGATGAAAATCGTACTTTCAATACTTATTACTATTGTTTTATGTCAAAATTTATTT
The DNA here is from genome assembly GCA_044348665.1 of Crocinitomicaceae bacterium. Taxonomy (GTDB): domain Bacteria; phylum Bacteroidota; class Bacteroidia; order Flavobacteriales_D; family Crocinitomicaceae; genus M2408. The sequence goes on along the minus strand of JBIKSI010000071.1, from coordinate 12,155 downwards.
TCTCAAGCAAAAATGCAATTTGACAGCACAATTTTTAATTTGGGATACATCACAGAAAATTCAGCAACATTAAAAAAAGACATTTATTTCACTAATGTTGGAAATGAACCATTGATCATTACTCGTGTTGGAACAGGTGATGGTGGATCGTTTGCAACATGGGAAAAAGAACCTGTGGCGTCTGGAAAAAAAGGTAAAATCACTTTCGTTTACGATAGAAAAAGAATTGGTAAATTCAATAGATCAATTCTTGTAGAATCTAATAATCATTATGGTCAATTTTTGTTAACCGTAAAAGGAGAAGTGATAAGAAAAAGAACAACTATTGAAGCGAGTCAAAAGACCTTTGATTTAGGTGAAATTGATTTTGATTCCATCGTGGAATTTCATTTTTTTGTGAGAAACTCAGGTGATGAAAACCTCTATTTCACCTTCGATTCTTATCGAAATTATGACATCGATTTATTAAGTTTAAACATGGAACAAGTAAACGATTCAGTTAAAAAACTTCGATATGATAGTTTTACCGAAATTGGTGATTCCCTTCTTATTAAAGGTCAAATCTTCAACTTATTTGGAAATACTGGAGCTTTTAAACGCACACTCAATTTTGTTTATAATTCGCACGACACGTTAGCTATCGAGTTACATGGGGAATTTCTTGCCAAGGAAACAAAAAACAAATTAAACAAAAGTTACTATGAAAAGGGATTTCAGAAATATTTCTACGAAAACAATATGTTACAAAAAATAGAACATTATAGTTTCGACAAGAGTTTAAAGCAAATCTATTTTTTTGAAAAATCGTATGTTTCCAAAATTTTAAGTTATCAAAATTCATGGAAAGGAATCCAACTTGAAAATGAAAAATATTTTAAGAATGGAGTTTTAAGCGAAGAAATACGGCTAGATCTTTCACATTAATATTGAATTTGCAACTTTTGTAACTTTATTTGTAAGCTTGCTTATTTTTTTATGACTAATTTTGCACCTTATTTTAATAGATGAAATTTTTAGGTATTGATGTTCATAATCGAATTTTTGGCTTGGACATATTACGTTTTTTTGCCATAAGTTTTGTGATGCTAGGTCATAGTAAAATTTTGGTGCCAGAAAACTATGACCCATATATTGGAAAATTAATACTTGATGGCGTTTCAATTTTCTTTGTTTTAAGTGGTTTTTTAATTGGGCAAATTCTAATTAAACAAATAAATGCTGGAAAAACTAACTTTCAATCACTATTGAATTTTTGGTCTAGAAGGTGGCTCAGAACACTCCCTGCCTATTTTATTGTACTTTCAGGCCTTCTCCTTTTTACATTTTATTTGAAGCCAACACGTTTTCCAGATACGTGGTACAAATATTATATTTTTTCTCAGAATTTATTCACCAAACAGCCTGGTTTTTTTAGTGAATCTTGGAGTTTAAGTGTGGAAGAATGGTTTTATTTAATGATTCCATTAATACTATTTTGCTTGTTATTTTTCTTTCCTAGAAACAAGAAAAAGGTAATCCTGATTACAATTTTCGGAACCATTACTTCAGTTCTTGTATACAGATATTTCTTTTTTCATAGTCTTTTAGAAATTAATGCGAAAAACTTCAATTTGGATATGTTAACTCAAGTTTTTACTAGATTAGACGGAATCATGTTAGGAGTTTTGGCCGCATTCTTATCAATTTACTATGCAGAAATCTGGGGCAAACTAAATAAGGTAATTTTGCTGGTAATAATGTTAATCGCTTTATATCTTCTAAAACAATTTGGTGGAAGTAACGAAGATGAATTTTATTGTGTTTTTATACCACTTTTAAAATCAATTGCCGTTTTTTTTATGCTTCCATTTTTATCAAAATTTAAAGTCAAAAAAGCGAACTTTTTGGTGAAAAGTATTACTTTTATTAGTATTACTTCCTACTCTATGTATTTGGTTAACAGAACAATCGTTATTGATATTATTTTTAAATATTTGCTACACGATAATTTGTTGAAAAAACACGTCTTTGGTTCCTATTGGATTATAGAATACATTGGTTTTTGGATTATCAGCATCATTTTGGCATTTTTGATGTATAAATTTATTGAAAATCCTTTTCTAAAACTTAGAAAGAAAAGTGTCAGTTAATAGAAGTAATACCGAACATGTTTATAATATAGTCCAACAAGTTGAACAATCTATAAACTATTACGGCATTATACGAATATTATAATGGACTAAAATAAAAATGTTTTTGGTATAATACCAAATACACATCATAAATAGTGCGAATAAAATTCAGTATTATGCCGATACAATTTGAAAATTTTCCACCGCCAAAGGCAGCATCGTAGATAATTTATTGGAGACTATTGAAAATGTAATCGGTATAAATTCTCAAATCAACTCTAACCATTCATTTTCTGTGGAAAGCAAGTAATATTCTGTAGTTTGAATCAAATCCATAATCATCAATTTCTCAGGATATTGTGTTGCCTTGAAGTTCGATTCAAAGATTTTTGAACCCATGATTTTCTTTTCAATAAATTCGTTGTCCGAAATTATTTTATAAAACACTTTATTATTCGCTAATTTGCGGTAAATAGGAAACTCGATATTCATTGATCAAAATTTATTATTCCTCCTTCCTCAATTTCAAGAATCCATCCATTTTTTCATTCTCAATTAATACATGGAGGTCATAAAAAACAATCTTCCACTCCCCTTTTATTTTTTGCATTACACCAGAAGCGCGGCAATCTAGCATCCAGGTATCTAAAACTTCGTCAAACCAAGCAGTTTTTTTGTCTGAAGAAAAATACCAATTTCGCTCTTTAGTTTTAAAATCCCAAGCTTTACCTTTGTCAAAAAACGGTTTTGAGAAAGTTTGAAATTCTTTTTTCGTCCAGCGTTCACCTGGAGCAGTTCCAATAAAAATGGAATTTTCACTCATTTTCTCAAAATAGTCATCAAAGTTGGCATTTGAAGCAGCCAAATGCCAATCATTCACGAATTGATCGAAAAAGCTTAGATCTTCTTTAGGCTTAAAAGACATTAAACTTAATACTGAAAGGCAGAAAAAAAATATTAATTTCATAATTCACAAGTTGGTTTGAACAAAAAAAGGCTACTCAAAAATGAATAGCCTTTCCTCAATAAATTTATAATTATTTTGTTGCTTCTAAAGCCATACAAGCTTTTACTGCTGCATAAACATCGATTACAGCACCTGTATTACTTAATTTTGCAAAGTCAATTTCTTCGCCTGAACCAGGTTTAGCTTGCTTAGAACCTTTGTATGATTTTGCAGATTTTATCATAACATCTTTAATTTCAAGCATTGACAATTTTGGGAAATATGATTTCAACAAAGCGGCAACACCTGCAACCATTGGCGCAGCCATGGAAGTTCCGTTTAATTTTTTATACTCACTTTGAGGAACAGCATTGTAAATATCATGTCCTGGAGCAAAAACATCCACTTTTGTTTGACCATAGTTGGAGAAATCAGCAGCTAATTTTCCTTTTGGAAAACGAGTAGATGCTCCAATTGTTAAATAATGATCGAACTTTTTTTCTTGAAACGAATACATGGAACTTGGAAAGTTGTCTGTAACATCTACATCTGCTGCATCATTTCCAGCTGCATGAATTAACAAAACACCTTTTGAATCAGCATATTTAAAAGCTTCGTAAACTTCTTTTTGATTTGGAGAATATCCTTTTCCAAAAGACATATTAATTACTTGAGCACCATTGTCAACTGCATAACGGATAGCTAAAGCAATGTCCTTATCTTGCTCATCTCCATTTGGAACAGCACGCAGAGACATTAATTTAACATCCGTTGCAACACCATCTCCACCTAAATTGTTACCTCTAATTGCTCCAATAATTCCACCTACGTGAGTTCCGTGCAAAGCGTCAGGACCTTCCACATCATTATTTCCATATTTCGTATCGTTAAAATCGTAAGGATTATCTCCAATGTACATACGATCATCAAATTCAGAATTTAGGCTAAAATTGACCATGTCTGAAATTTGAGTTTTTTGCTCTTTGATAACTTCTTCAGTCAATTCACCAGATTTCATGGCAATTGCAATTTGTTTGATTTGTTGATTTTGTTCATCCTTTGGTTTCCAAGATTGTAAATCTTTTAAAGTGTAATCTTTTTTACCTAATGCCGTTTCAACCATCCCAGGAACAACTGCCAAAATCATTGGTAATTGCTCTAATTGCTGCAACACTTGCTCATATTGATCTTTTTCTTCACGAACTTCCTTTCTAACTTTTTTATAAAGTTCGTATTCCATCATATCTGCATCTGCAACGTCATTTGGCTCCATTTTTTCATATTTACCTTTTAATTTTTTGTAAATACGAGTTTTTTCCAAACAAGCTTCGTTTTGATTTTGTCCAAGTGCATTTCCTAAGAAATTCCAACCATGTATATCATCAATGTATCCGTTTTTATCGTCATCAATACCGTTTCCGGCAATTTCCTTTGTATTAACCCAAATTTTACCTTCTAAATCTTGGTGTTCAATATCAATACCTGAATCAATTACTGCAACGATAACTGTAGTTGTATTTTTCTTTTTTAACTTTTTATATGCTTTTTCGGTGTTCATTCCTCCACCTTTTCCATTGTACCAATTCAATACATCTTTATCGACTTGCCCAAAAACTGTCGTTGAAAACCCAAGTGCAAAAAAGGAAAATGAAAGCCTAAATATTATTTTTTTCATAGTTGAATTAACTTTATTTTTTTTATTTCGTTCTTATAGGAAACAAATATCAATATTTTTTTTGAATTTTGTGCTTATTATTATATTTTTATAGTAATTTTAGGGTTAAATGGTCTAACTAAAATCTAAACGGATGAAACCTCAATTTATTATTAGTGCTTTTTTTGTAGTTCTTTCATTAAATATCTCTTATTCCCAAGTCAAGAAATTTGGTTTTGACAAATTGCTTTCTGAATCTCCAAATGCTAAAATTCCTTTTGCTGTCGTAAATGATGGTTCAAAAACTTATGAGGCTTTGGCAAAAAGAAACATAAAAATTAAACATTTGAATAAGGAATGGGTTTATGTGACTACTACTCCCGCAGAAATTCAATATTTAATTGATGAAAAGTTAATTAGTAACTTTCATTTTGAATTCCATAAAGCAGTTGATTTAAATGATTCAACACGAGTTAAGCATTTTGTTGATGCAGTGCACTCGGGTTCAAGCGGTTTGCCATTACCGTTTACTGGAAAAGATGTAATAATTGGTGTTATTGATTCAGGTCTAGACATTAATCACCCAGACTTCATTGACGCAAACGGTAATTCAAGGGTTTTGTATTACTGGGATCAAACGATGCCTGATACAGGTATCTATGTTGTTCCACAACCATTTAATTATGGTCTAGAATTTTCGAATAGTCAAATTCAAAATGGAAGTTTAGATCTATTAACCTTTGGCACCTCCCACGGTACAAATTCCGCTGGAATAGCAGCTGGCAATGGCCTGGCAAATGGAGAGAACAAAGGAATGGCGCCAGATTCAAAAATTATATTCGTAAATTACGCTAATTTTTCGACAGCCTTTGCAGATGCATGTGACTATATTTTCCGTAAAGCAGACGAAGCTGGTTTGCCCTGCGTAATCAATATCAGTGCTGGATTTTATCTTGGCTCACATGATGGCAACGACCCTGCAACTGAATACATTGAAGATTTACTAGATGAAAAACCAGGAAGAATTATTTCTGTTTCTGCCGGAAATTCAGGAGCTTACGCACCTTATCATGTAAAAGCAGATGTTACACCTCAAGAGTCCTTTGTGTGGTTTGAAAACAATCCTAACACTAGTCCTTATACTGGAACAACAAATACAATCATTTTTGATCTCTGGGCAGATTCAGCTGATATTGTGAATGTTGAATTTGCTTTTGGTGCGAACCTTTCAAGTGGAAGTTTTTCAGAGCGAGGAACAACAATTTTTAGAAATTCACAACAAAATTTAAACGGAATCATAAATGACACAATACGAAATGCCAATGGAACAAAATTAGCCATTTTAGAGATTTACCCCACAAAAATCAATCAACTTTATAACCTACAAGTGCTTTACAAGGCAATCGATTCCACAGCCTATTATTATTCCATTAAAGCGAGAGGAAATGGAAACTATGATTTATGGAGTAGCACTGGTGCAGGAATTTCTTTAAACAAAATTGTAACGAATATTCCGAGTCCATTAATTTTCCCAGCAATAACAAATTATCACTTGCCAGATTTAGATCAATCTATCGTCTCAGGTTTTGCTTGCTCCGAAAAGGTAATAACAGTAGGGAATGTTGTAAATTTAACTGATTATATTGATGTAAATGGAAATTTGGTCACTTTACCAGCAGGATTCTTTTCCAATCAATTGAGTCCTAATTCATCCAAAGGTCCTAATAGACTCGGATCAATAAAACCTGACATTACTGCTGCTGGAGACTATTCTTTTTCAGCTGCGACCTTATCAAACCTTGCAAACCCTGGCTTTGCCAATAAAGTAAGTCAAGGAGGATGGCATGGTAGAGCTGGAGGTACTTCCGCATCATCACCAGTAGTTGCGGGGATTGCTGCATTGTACTTTGAAAGATGTGGAAATGCAACTTATCAGGATTTTATGACTGATATGAAGAATGCAGCATTCACAGATCAGTTTACAGGCTCAGTTCCAAGCAATTCTTTTGGATATGGAAAAATCCACGCTCTAAACACCCTTTTGCAGAGAAATTATTCAAGTGAAATCATTGGAAATACACTAATTTGTGTTGCTGACGATAGTCTAAGTATTGATGCATCTGTTCCATTAGATTCAATTGTTTGGGGATTCAATGGAACAACATCTACAGGAACAAGTTTAAATATTACGAACTCTGGAGAATATTTCTCGTTCACATACGACAATAAAGCATGCGTTGAAACTGACACTATTTCTGTGATTTTAGGGACAATTTTGACTGCTCCAGTAATTAGCAATAATGGCGGGGTGTTAACCGCAACAAGTTCACCAAATTACCAATGGTATCAAAATGGGAACATGTTAAGTGGTCAAACATTTCAAACGCTAATTGGCAATTTTAATCCCAATGTAGCCTATACTGTTTCAACTTCTAGCAATGATGGATGCATCGTTTTTTCACAACCATTTGGTATTAATTCGATTGACGAAAAAACAAACAAGATAAATATTTTCCCAAATCCAAGTGCGAAAACTATTGAAATAATAGGGCTTGAAAAAATATCAAAAATTACAATCATTGATTTTAATGGGAAAAGTGTTTTAGAACTGGAATCAATCCAACCATCAATTGACGTCTCTAAATTGAACAAAGGCATCTACTTCGTCAGAATTGAAAGTGAAAAAGATTTAATTTTCACAAAATTTGAACGATTGTAAATTATAAAAAAAATATATGTAGATTTGGCATCTAAAATTATAGGAAAAAGAATGAATTTAACAGGTATAATTTCAATTTCTGGGAAACCAGGATTATTCAAAGTTGTTGCTCAAGGGAAAAACAACATTATTGTTGAGTCTTTAGAAGATAAAAAAAGAACTCCGGCTTATTCAACTGATAGGATTTCTGCTTTGGAAGACATTAGTATTTATACGTATGATGAAGACGTTTCTTTAAAGATAATTTTTAAGACCATTTACGATAAAGAAAATGGAAATGTAACAATTTCTCATAAAGAAGATAAGAAAAAATTGGAGGATTATTTACTTTCAGTTTTGCCAAATTATGACCAAGAAAGAGTCTATATATCAGATGTGAAAAAGATTTTTCAATGGTATAATTTATTGCATAAAGCGGGTGAGTTAAAACTTTCTGAGGAGCCAATTGAAGAAACTTCAGAGCTTAATAAAGAGAAAAAATCCAAAAAAGAAACAAGCACTGATTCTGAAGAGAAAAAAGAAAAAAAGACAAGTGCAACTGTTAAACCAAAAGCTGCAGCTGCAAAACCAGCAGCTCCAAAAGCAAGTGCGAAAAGTACAGGGGCGAAAAAAGTTACAGCCGTAAAAACTGGTGTAGCAAGAGGAAAGTAATAACATGTTAAATAATAATACATTAAAGGTCATCGGATATATTCGTTGACCTTTTTTTAAAGCCAAAAAAAAGGGCACAATTCGTAAATCACTGACAGTTAATGCCTTGACTTAGAAAGTGAGAAAACATACATATTATTTTATAAGTTTAAAAATCAAACTAATTTTCCGGAAAGAACAATTACCTTTGTATTTATTTTAAAGTAATACAATTTGCAAATCAAAATCTATATCGGTATATTTTACTGTTTTATTTCAAGTTTTGTTTACTCAAAATCAACGAATGAACTTGAAATTCAAAAAGGTATTGAATTTTATCAAAAAGGAGATTACCAAAAAGCAAAATCACAATTTGACGATTTGCTAAAGAAAAAGTTAAAATCCGAAGAAAAAATTCAGATTTTTAACAATTTAGGAAATATTTTTGCAGACCAAGGAAAAAATACCGAGGCACTTTCGAATTATCACAAAGCCTTAAAATTAGCTACACAAAATGATAAAAATTTAGATAAGGGCAAAGTTCTTAAAAACATTGGAGCACTTTATGTAAGCTGGAAAAAATTCCCTGAAGCTGAAAAATATTACCTCAAAGCTTTAAAATTAGGAAAAAAACATGAAGATTTTAAACTGATTGCAGATTCTTACAATAATTTAGGGACAGTTTACGAACAAATTAATCAACTAAACAAGGCCAAAGAGGTATATTTTCTTGCTTTAAAGTTTTATCAAAAGCAAAATTCTGATTTAGATATCGCAATGGTTTACAGTAGTTTAGCTATCGTATTTAAAACGGAAGGAAATGTAGATAAATCAATCGAATATAATATTTTAGCGCTTGATTTTGCTAAAAAAGGGGAAGATTTGTGGATGTGTGCAGCAATTTCGAATAATATTGGAAATGCTTATACAGAAAAAAGAGATTTTACCAAGGCAGAAAAATATTGTAGAGAGGCGATTCAATTATCTCAAGATATTAAAGCTATTGAAATCACCATTATGGCCTATGAATCGCTTTCCGAAATGTTTGAGAGAAAAGGCGATTTTAAACAAGCTTATTTCTATTCAAAAAAGATGATTGCATTGAATAATGAATTTTTGAACAGCAATCAAACGAAGCAATTTTCTGAATTGGAGGTAAAATTTAAAACAAAAGAGAAAGAACTTGAAAATCAAAAATTAAACTTTGAGAAAAAACAAATTGAGAAACAATATTTTTTGAATATTCTAATTTTTAGTTTTGTTTTTGTCGTGATTTTTTAATTTTAATTTCATATTTCAAATTAAAAAGACAAAAATTATTGAATAAAAAGCAATTGGAAATGAATAAAGCTGTGCTTGAAAGTGAAAGTAAAGAGCGTTTCCGAATTGCAAGAGATTTACACGATTCTGTCGGTCAAATGTTGTCAGTAATCAAAATGCATTTATCTAATTCATCAGAAAATAATGCTTTAGGAGAAATCGTAGATAAGACAATTTCTGAAGTGAGAAGTATTTCTCATAATTTGATTCCCGAAGCACTTAATTTTGGTTTAAAAAGAGCTTTAGAAGAATTAATAGACAAAACGAATTTAGATGGAAAGGTTGAAGTTAGCTTAATTTTTGAAATAGAAAAATCAAATTTGCGGCTTTCTCAAGAAAAAGAATTGATGCTTTTTCGAATCATTCAGGAATTAATAGGAAACACTCTAAAACATGCCAACGCTACCGTAATTCAATTAAATTTTCAACTAAATCATGATCAGTTAGAGGTTTTAATTGTTGAAAATGGAATAGGGTTTGATCTCAATAAAATTGATGAATCAAAAGGATTAGGTTGGAAAAACACCTATGCTCGTTTGGCTTTAATTTCAGGTGTCATTACCATTTCCTCTGAAAAAAATAAAGGTTCAAAAATTAAAATTATTATCCCCAATGTTTGATAGAGAATTTAATATCATGCTGATTGACGATCATCAATTGATTATTGACGGCATTAAAAGCATGTTTACAGAAGAAAAGCGCATTCATTTTGCTTTTGAAGCTAATGATGGATTAACAGCCAAAGATCTAATCACAGAAAATCACGACAAAATTGATTTAATTATCGCCGATGTAAATATGCCTGGATTAACAGGGATAGAATTGTGTCAATTTGTCAAACATAATTTCAACGATATTAAGGTGTTGATTTTATCCATGTATCAAAGTACTTCTGTTGTAAAAGAAGCAGTTTTCGCAGAGGCAGACGGATACATAATTAAAAACACTGGAAAAGTTGAATTTTCAAAGGCTTTGTTTCGTATTTTGGATGGAGGTACCTATTATTCTGAAGCAATTATGCCCTTGATTTACAAGGAATATCAAAAGGAACAAGAAAAGAAGGAAGCAATTTCAATTTTATCACAACGAGAAATTGAAGTTTTAGCTTTGATTGTGAAAGAATTGACTAGTGAGGAAATTGCGAATCAACTTTTTATTTCTAAAAAAACAGTCGACAACCATCGTCAAAGCTTACTGCATAAAACACATTCAAAATCTACTGTTGGATTAGTGAAATTTGCCATTAAATGTGGATTAGAGGTGTGAAATAGGTATTTATACCTAAAGTAATTTGGTACTTGTTCCTATTTCTGAATTACATGTTTTAATCTAAATTTGTCAAATAATCACTAAAAGTAAATGAAATGAAAAAATCAATTATTAAATCATTAATTCTATTAACTTTCCCTTTTTCTATTTTTTCTCAAACTTGGACAGAAATTTCTTCTAATTTTGATTCCTTGTGGACGAATTCAGTTCATTATTATAACAAAGGTGATACAATTATTCATTATGGAAGTACAACTGGAACAGGAGCGTTTGATGCTAAACGTTTTTATATTTCAATTGATGGCGGTTATACTTTTGAACGAGATGTTACAAATTTAGATATTATCGGAACGGATGCTTTTTACGGCTTGAGACAAAATAACATGTTTATTGGTTTCAAAAACACACCTAATATGGGCTCCTATTTATTTGAAGGAATTGATAATTGGAGTTTGTTCATGAATCAATTGAATGGCGTATGGGGCGAAATAAATGAAGGAACCATTTTTTGTAATCAATTTGTTTTTACATTGCCCATGACAGGAACACCAAGCGGAAATATAAGTGGTTTGCCTTTAAATCTAAGAACTACATTTAATAAAGGAAATCGCGTTTTTTTAGGTGGTAGAGGAGTTAAATATTATGATGATGGAAACTATACATCCTTAAGCGAATCAGTATTTTCGCCAGCACTTACTGTTACAGAAACAGTGATGCGTTTTTTTGAAGGCCAAAATAATGAACTTTATGCTGTAACAAATACTGGTTTTGATAATTTGTATAAAAGTACAGATAATGGTCAAAATTGGACTTTGCAAACTACAACTTACGACAATGGAGGAAATCCAGGTAACTTAAATAGTAACTTTATAATCGGGACGCCAAATGGAAACATCTTTTTCTTGAAAAATGGCAATTCAGATGATGTTTTTTTAAGTCAAGATGGTGGTGTGAATGCAGTGAAAATTTCTGATGGTTTACCTGTTGACGCAGTTGATATTACAGCAACTTCAAAGTTATTAACAAATGGAATTAAAGTGTGGTATCAAGTTCGAGCTGCAAATACAACTGATTTTGTAAGAACTGATACGGAAAAAGCAGGTTTGTATCTTTTTCAAGAGGAAACTTCATCTCTAAAAGACAATAAAATTGAAGATTTAGTAATTTTTCCTAACCCATGTGTTGACAAAATTCAAATTTCTAATCTAAATCAAGGCGATGAAAATCAAATTAGAATCTATTCTGCATCTGGTGAATTGATTTTTACCATAAATACATTAAATTCTCAAGTTGATTTGAATTTAAATCAATTAGAAAACGGAATCTATTTTCTTGAAGTTTTGAATTCAAAAAACAAATGGTCAAAAAAAGTTGTCCTAAATAAATAATTATTTCACTAGTGTCCGATAAAAATTAGAATCGGGGATTTTTCAACCTACAACCCAGTGTTTAGTGGTTTTTTTATTTGATTTTCAAAAGTAAGCCCTACATTTTACGAGGAGTTTT
>JBIKSI010000070.1:0-18008 GCA_044348665.1 Crocinitomicaceae bacterium | reverse complement strand
ATAATTAAGTAACCTACCCAGAATACTCGGTAATCCGTAGATAGCAGTTTGACTTAATAATTTTTTTATCGGGTTCATTTCAAGTATAAAAATACAAAAAGGATTTCAAAAAATTAAAATCCTTTTATTGTGTTATTTTTGTGTGTATCAGTTTTTATAAATTAAGAGCGGAAATTTGCCTTTCTTTTTTCCAAAAACGCAGTTGTTCCTTCTACAAAATCTTTTGTTCCAAAACAATTACCAAATTCATTAATTTCACTTTGATACCCATCCACACCGTCTTTAAAATTAGCGTTTATTGCTCGAATGGCACTTGAAATTGCTGTGGCAGAATTATTTAAAATTTTGTTTGCCAACTTATCTGCTTTTTCATGCAGGTCTTCTAAGGAACAAACATCATTCACAAGTCCCCATTTTAATGCTTCGTCTGCTGATATCATTCCTGCAGTAAATACCATTTCATTTGCTTTGCCTTTACCAACAAGTTGTGCCAAACGTTGTGTTCCACCATAACCAGGAATTACGCCTAAAGAAACTTCAGGTAAACCCATTTTGGCATTTGTTGAAGCAATTCTGATGTGTGAAGCCATGGCTAATTCCAAACCACCACCCAATGCAAATCCATTAATCGCAGCAATTACTGGTTTGCTCATATTTTCAATAAAATCAAACAACAATTCCTGACCTTTTGCAGCTAATTCTTTTCCTTGAGCAGTGTCAAAATCAGCAAATTCTTTAATATCTGCGCCAGCAACAAATGATTTCTCTCCTGAACCAGTCAAAATAACAACTCCAATTGCCTCGTTTTCATTGGCACTTTTTAAAGCTTGATGCAATTCTTGAATGGTATCTTTATTTAAAGCATTCAACTGTGCTGGACGGTTGATCGTAATCCAAAGCGTTTGATTTTTTTGTTCTGTTAAGATATTCATGTTTTTATTTTTTGATGTTTAGACGATAGATTTTATAAGTAGTGAGTTTTTATTATATATCAATTTAGTAGTTTCAACAACTAATTCCTAATTTTTCACTCTTAACTTTTCACTCCTAACTACTAACTAAAATTATTCTGCCTCTGGAGCCAAACGAAGTACGATGCCATCAATTTCTTCCGTAATTGGAATTTGGCAACCCAAACGTGAATTGGATTTTACATAAAATGCTTGATCCAGCATGTCTAACTCGGCATCACTTTGCTCGTCTAAAGCAGTATCAGACTCTAAATAACACTGACAAGTTGCACACATTGCCATTCCACCGCATTCGCCTTTTACAGGTAATTCGTACGAACGACATAATTCCATGATGTTCATATTCATATCCGTTGGTGCCACTAATTCGTGAGAAACTCCTTCTCTATCAATAATTGTTACGGTAATATCACTTGCCATTTCTCAATATTTTCTTGCAAAAATAATGTTTTTTACGTGAACTTAGAAAACTCCAAGCGGCTTGGTGAAATTTTTTCATTTAAAACGCTCAGAGAAATGAGAATAAATGCCAATTTTTCACTGAAATTCACTACTTTTGTGCAAAATTTTCATCTATGATTCAACGCATTCAAAGTTTATATTTAGTATTAGCAATTACATGTTTGGCAATTGTTACCGCTGGAACAGCAATTTTTTCTCATGAAGGAAAGGATTTTTTGATGGTCTTTTCAGTTTTTGGAATCGAGAAATTTGATGCTGCAAATAAAAGTATCGAACTTATTTCATATCCATATTTTATGTCAACTATTATCCTAATCGTGTTATCTATTTTGTGTCTATTGTCCTACAAAAATCTAAAAAATCAATTAAAATTGATCAAACTAATTAGCACCATTTATTTAATGCTTTTATTGTTGTTGTTCTTATTTTTGTTCTTTGCTAAATTTTCAGATAATGCTCAATTTCCTTCCTTAAAACTTGGGTTTTACCTTCTGATATTAGGTTTGCCATTCATTTTTTTAGCATACGCCGGAATCAAGAAAGATAAAAATTTGCTAGATTCACTGAATCGCTTAAGGTGAGTTAATACTGAAATTATCGAGCAAATTTTATCATTAATAACTACTAACTCTAAACTACTAACCACCAACTTTTCATTCATAACTTATCATTTATAATTCATAAAAATGAACTATCTTTCAGTAGAAAACCTTACAAAATCTTTTGGCGATCGCGTCTTATTTTCCGACCTAACTTTTGGAATTGACTTAGGTCAAAAAGTTGCCATTGTTGCCAAAAATGGAGCAGGAAAAACTACCTTGTTGCGTTGTTTGATGAATTTAGAACAAATTGATTCAGGGCGCATTGTTTACCGAAATGATATTCGCATTGTGTTCATGGAGCAAGCCGAAAATTTGGATGAAAATCATACCGTTTTAGAAGCAGTTTTCGCCCATGATTTACCTGAAATTCAAGCGGTTAAAAAATATAACATCGCCCTAAAAAATGGGAATGAAGACGAAATAAATGCTTGTTTCCAAGAAATGACCGATTTGTACGCTTGGGATATTGAAGTGAAAGTGAGTCAAATTTTGTCTGTTTTGAAATTAGACAATACCGATTTATTGATTTCGAATCTTTCTGGAGGACAAAAAAAACGTGTTGCCCTTGCAAAAGTGTTGATCGCTGAAGCAGATTTTTTAATTCTTGATGAGCCAACAAATCACTTGGATTTAGATATGATTGAATGGCTGGAAGAATTTTTATCTAAGTCAAAATCCACGATTTTAATGGTGACGCACGACCGCTATTTCTTGGAAGTTGTTTGCGACACAATTTTAGAATTAGAAGATCAAACTATTTATAAATACAAAGGAAATTTCTCCTATTATTTAGAGAAAAAAGCAGAACGACAAGAGCAATTACAATCCACCATTGAGAAAGCTAAAAATACCTTTAAAAAAGAATTGGACTGGATTCGTCGTCAACCGAAAGCACGTGGAACAAAACAAAAAGCACGTGTAGATTCTTTTGAAGACGTAAAAAAAGTGGCAAGTCAGAGAATCAATGATGATGAAATTGATATTCCAGTAAAAATGGAACGTTTGGGCTCAAAAATTGTTGAACTGCATAAGGTTTCTAAATCTTTTGGTGACAAAAAAATCTTGGATGGTTTTACATACAATTTCCAACGAAATGAACGTTTAGGAATTGTTGGAAACAATGGAACAGGAAAATCTACTTTTTTAAATATTATTCAAGAACGTGAAGAAGTAGATGCTGGAAAAGTTGTTGTTGGTGAAACAGTAGTTTTTGGATATTACAGTCAAGAATTAATTCAAGTTGATGAAAACAAACGAGTAATTGATGTCATTCGTGATATTGCAGAGTACATTCCATTGGAAAAAGGAAAAGAACTTTCTGCAGCACAGTTTTTGGAGAAATTTTTATTCTCCCGAGACATGCACTATAATTACGTTTATAAATTAAGTGGTGGAGAAAAACGAAGGTTGAAATTGATGACAGTTTTGATGTCTAATCCGAATTTTTTGATCTTAGATGAGCCAACAAATGATTTGGACATCTTTGTAATGAGTGTTTTAGAAGATTATTTACGCACCTTTGGAGGCTGTTTGATTGTTGTTTCTCACGACCGTTATTTCATGGATAAAATGGTGGATCACGTTTTTGTTTTCGAAGGAAAAGGTGCAATAACTGACATTATTGGAAATTATACCGAATATAGGAAACAATTGGCTTACCTTGATAAAACGGCAAAAGACGAACAAAAAGGCATTAAGGCTGATCCTAAAAAAGCAGAACAACACAACATTAAGTCCACCTTAATTACCGGAAATACGGACAAAAAAGAAAATCGCAAACTTAGTTTCAAAGAAAAGGAAGAATTTAAATCTTTAGAAAAGGAGTTGGAAAACTTGGAAGCTGAAAAGGAAAAATTTACCCTTGTATTATCTGACGGAAACTCAAGCAACGACGATATTATGTCTGCAGGAAATAAATTAGCTGAAATCGTAAAAGCGATTGATGAGAAAACTGAACGTTGGCTTGAATTGGCAGAATTTGCCTAATTTTGTATAAAATTTTTTAATTATTTTTGCCAAGAATTAATTTATTATGATTTTACCAATAGTTGCATACGGAGATCCTGTTCTTAAAAAAGAGGCACAAGACATTGAAAAAACTTTCCCAGACTTGAATGTCTTAATTGAAAACATGTTCGAAACCATGTACAATGCGCAAGGTGTAGGTTTAGCAGCTCCACAAATTGGGCAATCAATTCGTTTGTTTGTTATTGATGGAAGTCCATTTGCAGATAAAGAAGAAGACGAAGAACACGACCCCAAGGCAGATGGAATTGATGGATTTAAAAAGGTATTTATCAACCCAGTAATTACCAAAGAAGAAGGTGAGGAATGGGGATTCAATGAAGGTTGTTTAAGTATTCCAAAAATTAGAGAAGAAGTTTTTAGAAAGGAAAAACTGCACATTACTTACTTTGATGAAAACTGGAAGCAACACAAAGAAGTTTATGAAGGTTATAAAGCGCGTATCATTCAGCATGAATACGATCACATTGAAGGAGTCTTATTTACCGACCATCTTTCAGTGCTGAAAAGAAAACTATTGACAAAAAAATTGACCAATATTTCTAAAGGAGAAATCATTGTTGACTATAAAATGAAATTTCCTTCCATTCAACGCAGACGTTAACTTCAAAATTATTTCCCATGAATAAATTTATTTTTTTCGCAGTTTTTACCCTAGTTCTTGTTGCATGTAACAGTAAAGAAGAAAAACAAGTTGCTGAGAAACCAACAAAAGAAGTTTTAAAAAGTAAAATTGATGAAATGGATGATTCCTTGCAGGTCTTGTATCGAGAAATCATGAAAGACCCAAACAAGAAAATTCCATCTTTAGCTATTTATAGTACCATCAATAAATACAAAGACTTTTACGAAAACTATCCAAAAGACCCATTTGCACCGGTTTGTTTGGATAAAATTCAACAATTGTATTTACAAGAAAAAGTATATGATAAATCACTTGAATTTACTGATATTCTATTGAAGGAATACCCTGCTTATAAAGATAAAGCACTTGTATTATTGAATGCTGGTTCAACCTGTGAAATTCTAAATGATAGAAAAAAAATGAAAAAATATTACACCCAACTTTTGGAGGAATATCCTAAAATTGATAAGGACACAAAAGAAATGGTGGAATTTAGATTGAAACACATCGATTTAACTTTTGACCAATTGATTGAACTTCAATCCAAAGAGCTTTCAAAAAAGTAGGAAATAGGCCTTGTTAACTTTGTGTTAAAAATTATTCACATGTCAAAAGTTTATTTACCTTTGATTTATAAAATTGTAAAACATAAAAAAAAATAAAAATGAAAACAGTTATTTTATCTTTAGTAATGTTAGTAGGTTCTGTATTTATCTCTAACAATGTTTCTGCTCAAGTTGAAAGCGGAGCAAAAATTGACTTTGAAAAAGAAGTTCATGATTATGGAAAAGTGAAATATGGTGCTAATGGTACTTGTACTTTCGAATTTAAAAACACAGGGAATGCTCCTTTGATTATCTCAAAAGCAACTGGCTCTTGTGGTTGTACTGTTCCATTTTGGCCAAAAGAGCCAATCGCTCCAGGAGCTAAAGCTGAAATTACTGTTAAATACGATACAAAAAGACCTGGTCCTATTTCTAAAAGTGTAACTATTACTTCAAATGCTGTTAACGAGCCAAGTAAAGTTATTAGAATTAAAGGAGAAGTTGGTGCTGCGCCTGAAGGAACAACACCTACAAACAATTCAGGTCCTGGAAATAACTAAGAAAAGTTAAATCAAGATATCTAAAATCCGCAAAGTAAATTTTGCGGATTTTTTTTGTCCAATTTTTCAAAATTTAAGACTAACTTTGAACTTTAGAATTAGATATGAATTTAAAATCAACATTTGGATTATTGCGCCTTACGGCGATACTTGAAGGGATTTCATATTTGCTTTTTGCATTAACAATGCCCTTGAAATACATGTACGGAATTGGAATGCCGAATAAAATAGTAGGAATGATTCATGGTGTTTTATTTATCGCATATGTGCTATTTGTTTTTATCGAAAGTCAAGAGAAAAAATGGAAATTGATAGATAAATTTTGGTCCTATTTAGCTTCATTATTACCATTTGCTACATTTATTGTGGATAAAAAAATCTTTTTAAAATACCAAAAATAAATTATTTCGTCAATGAAATTTGGAGCAATCGATATCGGAACAAACGCAGCAAGATTGCTGGTTGGTGAAATTAATAATGAAGGAGAGCATTCCTACGTTAAAAAGATTTCATACACCCGAATTCCATTGCGATTGGGAGAAGAAGTGTTTGACAAAGGTGAAATTTCGGCTAATAAGTTGGATAACTTTGTTAAAACAATCAAAGCTTTTAAGTTGATTTCCGAGATTTTCAAAGTTAAACAGTTGAGAGCTTGTGCTACTTCAGCAATGCGTGAAGCTTCTAACAGGGAAGAGGTAATCAAAAAAATTTTAAAAGAAACTGGTGTTGAAATTGAAATTATTTCTGGAGACGAAGAAGCACGATTAATTTTTGGAACTTTTTTTCTTTTGGACTTTGATAAAACAACATCTTTCCTGGTAATTGATGTTGGTGGAGGAAGCACAGAAATTAGTGTTTTTGAAGGTGGCGAAAAAGTTGCTGCGAAATCTTTTGAACTTGGAACAATTCGTTTGTTAAAAGAGAAAACAGATAAGAAAATTTGGAAGCAACTAAACACTTGGATTGAAGAAAATGTTGATTTAACAAGCTTGCATCAAGTATATGCAACCGGTGGAAACATCAACAAGGTTCATAAAATTTTAGGTTGTCAGCAAGATGAGTTATTGTCCTTACGAAAAATGAATAAACTCCGTGAAGAATTGGCGGCACTGAGTTTAGAAGAAAGAATTGATAAGTTTCAATTAAAACCAGATAGGGCTGATGTAATCATTCCAGCAATTGATATATATGCCTTTATTCTCAAAAAAATTAAAGTAAATCAATTTTATGTTCCTAAAATTGGACTTTCAGACGGAATGATTTACGATTTACACTTAAAAGAAATCGCAGGTTTAGAGAACTAAAATTTTATCTAAAAGTATCTTTTTTGCTAAATCTACCTTGTCTTTTTTGCTTTTTTGAACGACGTTTCAGCATTTTTTTATTTCTCTTATCATTTCGCTTAACACTTCTTTTCGCGTGCTTCGATTGTTTTGAAAATGCTGACCTAGATGCCTGACTTGGTTTATTTCTTTTTCTTTTACCTTTATATGTATCTTTTCCAATTTCGATTCCACTATTTTCAGTATTGAAATTATTTTCTGCAGCGGCATCCAATGAAATGCTCAGCATAAAACTAAAAAGTAAGAAGGTGAAAAATTTTGAAAGAGCCATAACATCAATATTTAGATTTTCAAATATCAGAAAAATAACAATCGGATTACCTGCAAATCAAAGTTAAATATGAACAATACATTGTTATTAACTCATAAATAAAAAAGGCTCAATTAAGAGCCCTTCCTGTTCGCCTAGAAAACCTAATTTGTGAATAGTGGTAAATCCAAGCGTTTCTAAAACAAAAAATTTTAGTTAGTAAAAAGTATCCAAAATCTTACATCCACTTTGTAAAAAATAAATTCATTTCGTGGTTAAGCTCATTAAATGTTTTTTCTATTGAAGCGACATCCTCCTTTTCTTTCGTGTGGAATTCGGCACTTCTATGTTCAACTGCTACTTCATTTTTAGCAATTTCTTTTACCAATCTGTCCTCATCTAATACTACTCGGTGTCTAATTTCATCCAAATTGTTTCTTTGAATAATCAACTGATTTTGAAAGTGTTCAACCTCAATCAAGAAATCTTTATTATTGTTTTTTGAGGTTACCTCATCCAATCTATTTTGTAAAATTTGAACCTTCTCTTTATAAAAATCAATCTTACTCAAGAACTCCTTGTTTTCTGCATGTTGATCGTATATTTTTCCTTTTTCCATAATTATTGTTTGTATGTTTTATTTTTTACAAATGTCAAACTATTAGGAAGAAAATACTAAAACCTATGTCAGCTAAAGATATGATTTAAATCAATTATTTTAAGGAAATTTTCGTTTTCAAAATTTTTTCGCTAACTTCGTTCGATGAATGAAAGAAAAAATGCGGAGGTCTGTTTCACTCCCGGAGAATATGCTTATTTTAAAGATGAATTTGAAATCGTTGTTGTAATCGATGTTTTGCGTGCAACGTCTGCAATTTGTGCGGCTTTTGACAATGGAATAAAAGCAATCATTCCTGTTCCAACTGTAGAAGAAGCTTGGGAGTATAAAAAACAAGGGTATTTAGCTGGAGCAGAACGAAAAGGACAAATTGTTGAAGGTTTTGACTTTGGAAATTCACCTTTTAGTTATATGAAAGAAGAATTTAGAGGAAAAGAAGTTGTTTTAACTACAACCAATGGAACAAAATCCTTAGATGTTGCTAAAGATGCCGAAACAGTGGTAGTGGGTTCTTTTTTAAATTTAGACCACCTTTCAGAATGGCTTTCAAAACAAAATAAAAATGTACTTTGTCTTTGTTCAGGATGGCAGGATAAATTTAACCTAGAAGATACCATTTGCGCTGGAGCCATCTGCGATTATTTAATTAATACTGGAAATTTTACCTCGGAAGAAGACTCATCCATAGCTGCGAAATACCTTTATTTGTCAGCAAAAGATAATTATTTTGGTTACTTGAAATCTAGTTCCCACCGAAGAAGATTAAAGAATTTAAACTTAAACGAAGACATTAAATATTGTCTTACACCAAATCAAACGAATGTAATTCCAATTTTAAAAGATGGCAAACTTGTTCAAATATAAGTTATTGTTAATCAGTGGATTAATTTTAACATTTACTCTTCTTTCTTTCCGACAAGAAAGTGAAATGAAAGGTTCAATAAATACTTGGGGGTTTTTTGGTCATAAAAGAATCAACCGAATTGCTGTTTTCACACTTCCCCCTGAAATGTTTGGCTTTTATAAAGAACACATTGAATACATCACGGAGCACGCTGTTGATCCTGATAAAAGACGTTATGCTGTAAAAGGGGAAGCAGAATGTCACTTTATTGATATCGATCACTACGGTACTTTGGACCAAAATCCTTTTGAAATTGTACCTAGAACTTGGACGAAAGCCGTTGAAAAATTTTCTGAAGACACACTTCGGGCTTATGGAATTGTGCCTTGGAACATTCAGTTCATGAAGAAAAAATTACAAGTTGCTTTCGAAAATAAAAACATTGATTTAATACTAAAATATTCAGCAGATATTGGTCATTACATCGGTGATGCTCATGTTCCCTTGCACACTACAGAAAACTATAACGGGCAATTAACTGGTCAACGTGGAATTCATGGTTTGTGGGAAAGTCGTTTAGTAGAAATCAATGCGGAAAGTTATGATTATTTTATAGGTAAAAGTTCCTACATTAAAAACCCGCTTGATTTTACTTGGGCAGCAGTGCAGCAATCGCATTATGGACTAGATAGCGTATTACGTTTTGAAAAAGAACTTACAAAACAATTTCCTGAGGATAAAAAATACGCTTATGAACAAAGAGGAAATATGACTATTCAGACTTATTCTTATGAGTTTTCACAAGCTTATCATCTTATGTTAAATGGGATGGTTGAACGACGAATGCGAGCTGCTATTCTAGCAGTTGGTTCCTTTTGGTACACCGCTTGGGTGGATGCTGGACAACCAGATTTAAGTAAATTGCAAAATATTCCTCCGTCATCCGAATTATTAAAGGAAATTGCTGAATTGGAAGCATTGTATCAAAAAGGAGAGCAAAAAGGTAGAGATTGTGATCATTAATATTTTAAATTGCGACACTTTAATCAATGAAAATTACATTTTAATCTAAAATTCACATTTTTCGCCAACTTTTTACTACCTTGCTGCGTTTTTAAAACAAATTAAAACTATTTAAACTAAAATTTATATGAAAATTACTTTACTAAAAAGTTTAAAATTTATTTTTATTCTTTTATTTTCCAACAGCTTTTTTTCTCAAATTGATTACGGAAACGTTAGAGAAGGTGAATCTGTAGAATACTGTTTGCATCACAAAAAAATGCAGGCCTTGAAACAAAATCCTGATTTTTTGAATCAATTTATTTTGGAGCAGCAATCATTAAAACAAACAGAGGAGTTTTTAGCGAATCAAACAGATCCAAAACGAGTTATTTACAAAATTCCAATCGTGTTTCATGTGTTGCATAATGGGGGTGTTGAAAACATTACAAATGAGCAAATCTTAGATGCATTCAATATACTAAATCGTGATTACCGTCTACTAAATACGGATGCGAACAATGTTCATAATGATTTTAAGTTAACAAATCCTGCTGCGACATGTAAACCTGCTGATATTGAAGTAGAGTTTGTTATGGCAACTAAAGCTCCAAATGGCGAGTGTTTTAGCGGGATTACAAGAACTCAAAACGCATTAAGTTACAGCGATAATGGAGGAGGGCAAGTAAATGCAATTGTGTCAGGAAATGATGTCTTTAATGGAGAATGGCCTGGAAATAAATACTTGAATGTTTTTATTTGTGGAGAAATTGGAGGTGCTGCAGGTTATACATTTACTCCTTCAAACTGGGGAGGTACATCAATGGATAATGGAATTTGGATTTTGCATGACTATGTCGGTTCTGTTGGTACAGGTAGTGCAGGTAGGAGCAGGGCACTGACTCATGAAGTTGGTCATTGGTTAAACCTTGAGCATACTTGGGGAACGGATAATAATCCGGGGGTAGCTACTAGTTGTAATCAAGATGATTTTGTAACAGATACACCAAATACAATTGGAGTAACGTCATGTAACTTAAATGAAAATACATGTGGACCAAGAGCAAATGTTGAAAATTACATGGATTATTCCTATTGTTCTAAAATGTTTTCCAACGGACAAAAGTCAAGAATGAGAGCAGCATTGAACAACTCAACAGGAGGAAGAAATAATCTTTGGACCACAGCAAATTTAATAGCAACTGGAGCTGATGGCGATGCATATCTATGTGCAGCTAATTTTTATGCTGATAAAAGAAAGGTTTGTGTAGGTGAGCAAATACAATTTTTTGATAATTCGTATAATAATGTTTCTTCTTGGTCTTGGAACTTTCAAGGTGCAAGTACTGCAACTTCAAGCATTCAAAACCCAACTGTAACTTATAACACCCCAGGAGTTTATCAAGTATCTTTAACAGCATCTGATGGTTCTGTAAACATGACAAAAACAGAAGCTCAGTACATTACAGTTTTAGGTGATGGTTACCAATTACCATTTTTAGAAGGTTTTGAAAATTATGCTCACTTAGATAGCGCTGATTATTGGGAGACTTATAATCCCCAAAATAATGCAAGATTTACTTTAACAAGTTCTACTGGGAACAATAGTTCAAAATCTGTAAAATTGGCTAACTATGGTCAATCTGGGGCAAACTTAGATGAATTAATAGCTAATCCTGTTGATTTATCATCGATTGCTACCACTGCTGGGGTAACTATGTCTTTTAGATATTCTTACAAGAAAAGAAGTTCTTCAAATACAGAGAAACTATACGTTTTACTTTCAGGAAATTGTGGTGAAACTTGGGAAATCAGAAAAACCATTCAAGGAAATACATTATCTTCTTTAGTTTCTTCAGCAGCTTGGACACCAACTTTGCCAGAACATTGGACAACAGTTCATTTAACAAATATCATTTCTACGTATTGGAACGAGAGTTTTAGATATAAATTTAGATTTGAAGGTCAAGGTGGGAACAATTTATATTTGGATAACATCAATATTTATGCAGCAACTCCTTCTGAGGAATTAGTTGGTGAGCCTATAACAAGTATTATCGAAGGTGAAGAAAAATTAAATTTAACTCTGTATCCAAATCCTGTTGAAAAAGAATTGGCTATTGAATATAATTTAGATTCTCCTTCAAAAACAAGTATTCAAGTAATTGATGTGTTAGGAAAAATACATAATACAGTAGATATTCAATCAAATGCTGGAAATAATTTAGTTTTCATTCCAACTGAAAACTATGCAAGTGGAATCTATCTTGTAAAAATTTATGTTAATGGAAATGAGATTATTAAACAAATTTCAGTTAAATAAGTAGAGCAGAATTTATTTCTAATCAAACAAGAAGCGTCACTAAATTATTTTTAGTGGCGTTTTTTTATGAAAATACCATGAATTTTCAATTAAATATTAAACTATTTATGTAATTTTACAGCTCCTAAAATTCTCTAAGAAACATGGATAAAGTAACATATGTAGGAAACGCAGATGTGTCAGCGATTGACCACCTTTACCAATCGTATACAAAAGACCCTGAAAGTGTTGATATTGGCTGGCAAAAGTTTTTCGAAGGATTCGATTTTGCACAAACAAACTATGAAAATGGAGGAGCAATTCCCGAAAATTTTCAAAAAGAATTTAAAGTTCTAAACCTCATTAATGGGTATCGAACAAGAGGGCACTTGTTTACAAAAACAAACCCTGTTCGTGATAGAAGAAAATACGAACCAACATTAGAAATCGAGAATTTTGGTTTAACAGATGCTGATTTAGACTTGGTTTTTCAAGCTGGTGAAACCGTTGGCTTAGGTGCAGCTAGTTTAAAAGACATCATAGCGCATTTGGAACAAACGTATTGCCAATCAATCGGTATTGAATATGTTTACATGCGTGAACCTTATAGAATCGATTGGATCAAAAATAAAATTGAATTAAAAAATCGTCCGCAAATTGATAAAGATCACAAGATTGAAATTTATAAAAAGTTAAATCAAGCGACAAATTTTGAAGCCTTTTTGGGTAAAAAGTTCGTTGGTCAAAAACGTTTTTCAATCGAAGGTGGTGAAGCATTAATTCCAGCATTAGATACTTTGGTTAACAAAGGTTCGGATTTAGGAGTAGAATATTTTGTAATGGGAATGGCCCACCGTGGTCGTTTAAATACCTTAACAAACATCTTTGAAAAACGTCCGCAAGATATTTTCTCAGAATTTGAAGGAAAAGAATTTGATTATGAGGGAGATTTTGATGGAGATGTTAAATATCACCAAGGATTTACTTCGGAAGTTACTTTAAAAAATGGAAAAACAATTGGCGTAACACTTTCTCCAAACCCTTCTCACTTAGAAGCAGTAGATCCATTGGTACAAGGAATTGCTCGTGCTAAAATCGACCATACTTTTAAGGATGAAAACAAAGTTTGTCCTGTAATGATTCATGGAGATGCGGCTGTTGCTGGTCAAGGAATTGTTTATGAAGTAATTCAAATGCAAACCTTAGACGGTTATCGTGCAGGTGGTACAATTCATATTGTAGTCAACAACCAAGTTGGATTTACAACCAATTATTTAGATGCTCGTTCTTCAACGTATTGTACGGATGTTGCCAAAACTACTTTATCTCCAGTTTTCCATGTAAATGGTGATGATATTGAGGCCGTTGTTCAAGCTATTGAAATTGCAATAGAATATAGACAACATTTCAAAAAAGATATTTTCATTGATTTGTTGTGCTACCGTAAATATGGTCACAACGAAGGAGATGAGCCTAAATTTACGCAACCGAATTTGTACAACTTAATTGCAAAACACCCAAATCCAAAAGATATCTATTTCAAACAATTGGAAAGTGAAGGTGTTATGACCAAGGCGGATGCAGCAAAATTGGAAGAAGAATTTAATGCCTATTTAGAAAGTGAATTTGAGACTTCTCGCAAAAATGAAAAAGCAATCACTTATGATTTCTTGAGTAAAACCTGGGAAGGATTTAGACACAGTAAACCAGAAGATTTTGAAAAATCATTGGATACTGCAGTTGACAAAAAAACATTGTTAGCACTTGGAACGAAATTAGCTACACTTCCTGAAGGGAAAAAGTATTTCCGTAAAATTTCTAAAATCTTTGAAGACCGATTAAATGCAATCAAAGAGGATAAATTAGATTGGGGTTCGGCAGAAATGTTGGCCTATGCAACCTTGTTGGAAGAAGGACATCCTGTTCGTATTTCAGGTCAAGATGTAGAGCGTGGAACTTTCTCTCACCGTCATGCTGTGGTAAAAACAGAAGATACAGAAGAGGAAATCGAAACATTAAACATGCTTTCTGATAAACAAGCTAAATTTTATATTTACAACTCTTTATTGTCAGAATATGGAGTTTTGGGTTATGAATATGGTTATTCTTTAGCTACTCCAAATGGATTGACAATTTGGGAAGCACAATTTGGAGATTTCTTCAACGGAGCTCAAATTATGATTGACCAATTTATTACTGCGGGAGAAGACAAATGGTCAACTCAAAGTGGTTTGACGATGTTGTTACCTCATGGATATGAAGGTCAAGGAGCTGAACATTCAAGTGGACGAATGGAGCGTTTTTTACAGCAATGTGCAGATTACAACATTCAAGTAGTTAATACTTCTACGCCAGCGAATCATTTTCATTTGTTGAGAAGACAATTAAAAAGAGAATTTAGAAAACCTTTGGTTGTTTTTTCTCCAAAAATGTTATTACGTCATCCAGCAGCAACGTCGAGTTTGGATGAAATGGCAAAAGGTGGTTTCCAAGAGGTTTTGGATGACAACATTTCGAAAAAAGATGGAATTGACACGGTAGTATTTTGCTCAGGTAAATTTTACTACGAAATGAAAGAAAAAGTGGCTCAATTAGGTGTTGACAATATGGCTTTCGTTCGTGTTGAGCAATTATATCCCTTGCCTCAAACTCAAATTGAAAATGTGATTGCAAGTTATAAAAATGCAAAAAACATTGTTTGGGCTCAAGAAGAACCAGCAAACATGGGTGCTTGGACATACATCGCAATGAGTATGAGACACATTCCTTTTGTTGGAATTACAAGAAGAGCTTCTGCGGCAGCGGCTGAAGGTTCGAAAAAATTACATGAAAAACGATTGAAACACCTTTTCGAAGATGTATTTCAATTCGCAAAAGTAAAAGTATAGAAAAACAGTGGGCTGAGGCTCTCGAAGCCCACTTAATAATATTAAAATAAAAATTTAGGCCATGTCATTATTAGAAATGAAAGTACCAAGTCCAGGAGAATCGATTTCAGAAGTAGAAATCGCAACATGGTTGGTATCCGATGGAGATTACGTTGAAAAAGATCAAGCTATCGCTGAAGTAGATTCAGATAAAGCAACTTTGGAATTGCCTGCTGAAGAAAGTGGAATCATCACTTTAAAAGCTGGTGAAGGAGATGTTGTTAAAGTTGGTCAAGTTGTTTGTATCATTGATACTTCTGCAGAAAGACCAGCTGGTTCTGCTGCTCCCGTAGTTGAAAAAGCTGTTGAGGAAGTAAAAGCCGCACCAGCTCCTGTAGTTGAAAAGACTGCAGCTCCAAATCCAGGACCAGTAAATGAAAAAGCTTCTTATGCAAACGGAACACCATCTGTTGCTGCGGCTAAAATCATTGCTGAAAATGGAATTAACCCGGCGAAAGTAAACGCTACGGGAAAAGATGGTCGCATCACAAAACAAGATGTCTTGGCTGCCATGTCTGCTGGAATTTCAGCTGATGCAGCTCAAGGTTGGGGAGGAACACGCGAACAAAGCCGTGAAAAAATGTCTATGATGCGTCGTAAGATTGCTGAAAGATTGGTTGCTGTGAAACAAGAAACTGCAATGTTAACTACTTTCAATGAAGTTGATATGAAACCAATCATGGATTTACGCGCTAAATACAAAGATAGTTTTGCTAAATTCCACGATATCAATTTAGGATTTATGTCTTTCTTTACAAAAGCAGTAACTGAAGCGTTAAATCATTTCCCGGCGGTAAATGCACAAATAGATGGAAACGAAATGGTATTCCACAATTATGCAGATATCGGTATTGCTGTTTCATCTCCTAAAGGTTTGTTAGTGCCAGTAGTTCGCAATGCTGAACAAATGACTTTAGCAGAAATTGAAAAAGAAATTAAGAGATTAGCAATCAAAGCACGAGATGGAAAAATCACTCCAGACGATATGACTGGTGGAACGTTTACGATTACAAACGGTGGCGTTTTTGGTTCAATGTTATCAACTCCAATTATCAACCCACCTCAATCTGCGATTTTAGGAATGCACAATATTGTTGAGCGTCCAGTTGCGATTAATGGTAAAGTTGAAATTCGTCCTATTATGTACGTAGCACTTTCATACGATCATAGAATCATTGACGGTAAGGATTCTGTTGGATTTCTTGTAAAAGTGAAAGAAATGCTTGAAAATCCTGAAAGAATGATATTTGGTGGTAAAGATCCAATACAAGTTTTGTTAGGATTATAGCTTCAGCTCAAGCCAATCACAAAAAAGAAAAAAACAAATTTAATATGGTAAAAAGTCGGAGTGAATGCTTCGACTTTTTTTTTCAAATTGACTATTTCAAAAAAAAGCAGTCATATCTGACTGCCTTTTACTTTAATACAACTTCAAATTAACAGATTCTCCTTACAACTTCACAAAACTCTTGTTATAAACTTGATTCTCTGTTTGAAATTGAATAAGGTAATTTCCTGATGTTAGATTGTTTAATTGTAAAACAATTTTACCTGCCGGAATTTGGTTTTCAGAATAAACTATTTGTCCAAGACTATTTTTAATTGACAGATTTTCAATCAAAGAATTTGCATTTATTGTAAGCTGATTTTGAACGGGATTTGGATATAGCTCTGCCTCGAAATTTGCTAGCTCTTTTTCAAAAAGAATTGTTTTTAGATATTCATATTCACCGTTAAAATCAGTTTGTTTCAAGCGATAATAAACTAGATTATCATCTACAACATTTCCATCTAAAAATTCGTAATAGTTTTTTGAGCTTGAATTTCCTGCACCATCGATGGTTGTTAATTCTGACCAATTTTTTCCATCTACACTTTTTTCAAGTGTAAAGTAATCGTTATTTCTTTCTGATGCAGTAATCCAAGTTAACAATACAGAATTTGCTACAGCTTTTCCTTCAAGTATAATTAATTCGACTGGCAATAAAACCATGGAACGACCAAAATCACCTACAGCGAAAGGACTAAAAGTTCCAGTATAATTTGACACTTTAACTGAATTTCCATTGTAAGTGCTTACAAGCGGAGTTTCCCACGCAACTGTTCCGTTTCCATTTGGATGATGAACAAATTGAGCATGATCGTTATGAAATGTTCCTGTGAAAGCTAGGCTCCCGTATTCCAATAAAATATCCACATTGGAGGCTCCTCCGCCAACTTTGCCCATATTCCATTCTCCATTCAAATGTCCTTCATAACCAGAAATTGCAGTAAAATTGGAAACATTAGTTGTCAAGGCAGGCAAAACAATTGATATTTCATAGTCTAAACTAGCTCCAGAACGATTTGTAAGTGTAATAGGTGTATAATTTGTTGCATTCGTTCCAACTGGGAAAAGAAAGTTAGCATTATTAGCGATTCCCTCTTTGATAAAACCTTTGTTGCTTGAACTTGTAGTTCCAGAGAAATAAACGTATTTTGTGTTTCCATATCCAGAAATAATTGCTGTTGAAAGTAAAGTGATTTTCTCTGATCCAGCCCCAAAATTTAATTTTCCATTGATAAATTTCAATTCATTTCTAATTTTCAAACTTCTTGAAAAGGTTCTTATTTCTTCCGTAGCACCTTGCACATTAATAACAACGGATCCAATAGTTGGAACTGAACCACCATTTCTACTTATTTCCGCTCCTAAATTTTGAAAAGAACCACTGTTACTTTGGTATTCTAAAATGGAATTATTTCCCCAAACAATTGCGTCCGTCGGACTGGAAACCACTGCAGAACCAGCAGTGTTTTTTATAATTAACCTCAGTTCGATTAATAAAGTGCCAATTGTAAAGATAAATCTACATCATATTTGATAGCTGGTTTTTTAGGAAAAAAGCTATACGCAATTAGGCCTGAAATAAGATTTGAAATGAAGTTAGT
>JBIKSI010000185.1:0-5474 GCA_044348665.1 Crocinitomicaceae bacterium | reverse complement strand
GAAATTGAACTTCCACTAGGCAATAGAAAATTACAATGTGAACACCTTTTGAATGATGAAGCACTTGTCGTTTTTAAAGAATGGTCAGAAAAACAAGATAAAATTGAGTATTAAGGAATCATTTTTCAATAACTTTATTTTCAATTCTTAACTCCTAATCCCGAAGGGATTAAACATTTTTAAAAAATAATGCCCTAGGGTTTCCGACCCAAAAAGGGTCGCACAAACTTATTAGGAATAAATTCAAATATCACTAAAGATGAAGTCTCTAATCACTTTGTAACAAGATTAGGAAATTACTGCGAAGCATATCCTGCGGAGCTGGGAAGGGTTTAGATTACAATGCAGGAATATCAGTCTGGTACATTTTGCCACCATCCCTCTTTTTTCCACTTTGCAATTAAATATGGTTTATTTATAGATCTACGCCAACTAATAATAATTTGTTTTTCATCATCCTTCAAAGATATTCCACCTGGAAAATAATTATTGTAATAAACTTTACAAGTCATTATGTAAATTGCAAAATCAGTTTCTTCAGATTTAAACATTTTTATTAGATCATTTTTTGTGATTTTTAAAAAACATTCTATGTATTTATTATCAATTTTAAATTCAAACCCTTTTGGGAGTCGATATTCACTTGAGACTTTATCAGATGAAGTAAAAATAATATCAAATTTAAATGTTTCGTTTAAGAATAAATTTTCATACGCACAATTTTTTTTATTTATTCTAGGAATTTGTTCAGTAAATACCTCTTCACTTTTTTGTTTACAAGACAAAATTAAAAAAATGAATATAATTAAGATACCATTATTTCTTTTGATTTTTCTCAGAATTTTCCCTCTTTTGCTCTTGTTTCTCATATTTTTCTAAATTTACCCAGCTACGCTAAGTTGCACCGAATCAGCAGCCACGAATTGAATCATATGGTGCCTAAATCTCAAATCCATACTCATTTCCCAAAACCTTTACTTTCTCCAAAAATACAAACTTCTTCAAAATCAAATCATTTGATGCAAAATTTTTCAACTTCGTACTAAAATTTTGAATTTCGGGATAATCTCCACGCCCCGACGGAGTCCGAAAAGCCCGCATGAGTGCAGCGAAGAGGACTTGCAGGCGAAGGCGGATACCGATTTTTATCGGGAAGGCGCCCAAAAACTTAAAAAAGACACGAAGTAATATCCACATCCTTCTTGATACTAGGCAGCAATACACATTTTTTTTCAGCAAATATTATTTTCGAATGGGCATAATAGATTATTCATAAGTTCACTTTGAAAATTTACGAGCGCTTCAAAATAATAATTCAATTTTTTACAAAAAATTAAAAAATAATTAGCAACTTTGCTACCAAATATTAGTTAAACCAGCATGGAAAACGAAAAATATAGAGAAAGGAATGACGAAGTTTTTACGAAAGTCATTAAAGCGGGAAAAAGAACATATTTTTTCGATATTAAATCTACCAAAGGCAACGATTTGTATTTGACAATTACCGAAAGCAAAAAAACGTTTGAAAACGGTGTTGAATCCTATCAAAAACACAAAATTTTTCTGTACAAAGAAGATTTTGAAAAATTTAAAGATGGTTTTGAAGAGGTAATTGCAAAAATTGACGAACTCAAAGGCTCAAACCCAGAAAAAACAGAGGAAATCGACTCCTTTAGTTTTGAAAGTTTGTAAATAAATAGTTCAAATTTGGTATCAAATGAACAAAGCACTCAAAGTGCTTTCGTTTTTTGCTTTAAATTTATTTTTGAAAGCCATTTTCATGTTGTAACTTTACGACAAATTAAGATTCAGATTTTTTTAAAAAATTTCTAAAAAAAAACTAAATAATGGGTAAAATTATTGCCATAGCAAATCAAAAAGGAGGAGTTGGGAAAACAACAACAGCTATAAATCTTGGCGGTTGTTTCGGGGTGTTAGAGTACAAAACTCTTTTGGTTGATGCTGACCCTCAGGCAAATTCAACTTCAGGAGTTGGTCTTGACCCACAAAACTCCAGAAATATTTATGAATGCCTCATTAATGGCGTTCATCCAAAAGAATTAATTGTAAATACCACCAATCCAAACCTTGACATTCTTCCTTCGCACATTGACTTAGTTGGTGCGGAATTGGAAATGATCAATCTTCCAAACAGAGAATATATGTTGAAGGAAGCATTGGACAAAATCAAAGATGAATACGACTTTATTATCATCGATTGTTCTCCTTCCCTTGGATTAATTACGGTAAATTCACTTACCGCAGCTGATTCGGTTTTAATTCCTGTTCAATGTGAATTTTATGCTTTAGAAGGTTTGGGGAAACTTTTGAATACCATCAAAATTATTCAAAATAGAATCAATACTGATTTGGAAATTGAAGGTATTTTATTGACAATGTACGACACACGTTTGCGCATGGCAAATCAAGTGGTGGACGAAGTGAAAACGCATTTTCAAGACCTAGTTTTTGACACAGTTATCCACAGAAATACTAAATTGGGAGAAGCTCCAAGTCACGGAGAAACCATTGTAATGTACGATGCTGCAAGCAAAGGTGCTACCAATTACTTAAATTTTGCGAGAGAAATTTTGCAAAAAAATAATTTAACAAAAATATCTAACGAAGATAAAAAAATAAAATTAGAGGATGAATTCTAATACTAAAAAGAAAGGTGCTTTGGGGAAAGGTTTAGGAGCCCTATTACAAAATGCTTCTACTGATATTACTTCAAAATCGGCAGAATCTGGGATTGTTGGCTCAATTTCTATGATTAAAATTGAAGACATTGAGGCAAATCCATTTAATCCTCGTACAAATTTTGAAATTGAAGCCTTAACAGAACTAAGTCAATCCATTGCAATTCATGGGATTATTCAGCCCTTGACAGTGCGAAAAATGGGGAGAGACAAGTATCAATTGATATCTGGTGAAAGACGTTTTAGAGCTTCTCAATTAGCTGGTTTAACAGAAGTTCCTGCTTATGTAAGAATTGCCGATGACCAAGCAATGTTGGAAATGGCTTTGGTTGAAAACATTCAACGTGAGGACCTTAACGCCATTGAGGTTGCAATTTCCTACCAACGATTAATTGACGAATGTTCTTTGACACAGGAACAAATGAGTCAAAAAATTGCAAAAAGTAGATCTAGCATCACCAATCATTTGCGTTTATTAAAACTTCCAATCCAAATACAAATGGGAGTGCGAGACAATTTGATCTCTATGGGACATGCAAGAAGTTTAGTTTCCGCTGGAGATGAAGCATTTCAACTTTCTTTGTACAACCGAGTTATTTTGGAAAACCTTTCAGTTAGAGAACTTGAAACACTTATTCGCGAAGGAAGTCATGACCCAAAAGTTCCTGCAAAAAGTAGCTCGAAAGCAATTCCAAAACTCAATTCAAACCAAGAAACTTTTTGTTCTTTCCTAGGAGACAAAATTTCGTCAAAAGTTGAAATAAAAAAATCAGCACTTGGAAATGGAAAAATTGTGATCAATTTTAATTCTGAAGTTGATTTAAATCGCATGATTGAAATTCTTTACAAGTGAAATTTTGTTTTTTAGTTGCCTTCTGTTCCATCAGCTTAATTTTTTGTGCTCAAACAAATGAAGCACTTTCCGAAGTCACAGAGGATACGACAAAACATTCGGTCAAAAAAGCAGTCATTTTCTCAGCAGTTTTACCTGGAGCAGGACAAATTTACAACCATCGTGCTATGCCAAAAGGTAAAAAAAATGCATTTTGGAAAGTTCCCATTATTTATGCTGGACTTGGAGCAACGGGATATGTATTACTAAATAATAATCGTTTGCAGAAGGAACTGAAAAATGAATACAATACCCGTGCCGCAGGAAATGTTGGTTTGCAGAAATACGAACAGTATGATAATGAAGGCGTTATAAGCTTATATTATCAACATTTAAATCGACGTGACTTATTTATCATTGCCTTTGGAGCAGTTTATTTGTTTCAAATTTTGGATGCAGCGGTTGAAGCCCATTTTGTAA
The DNA here is from genome assembly GCA_044348665.1 of Crocinitomicaceae bacterium. GTDB lineage: Bacteria > Bacteroidota > Bacteroidia > Flavobacteriales_D > Crocinitomicaceae > M2408. Next base: position 1,463 of record JBIKSI010000185.1, on the reverse strand, counting down.
CTTTTGATATCAGCGAGGATTTAACCTTGAAAATAAGACCTTCACTTTATACACCAAATCAAGCAGGATTGACTTTTAGTTTGAATTTTAAATAACTTTTGCGGTTAATTTTCGTTAAAATACTTGCCAAATCTCAGAAGTTTGCTATTTTTGTGTTTTGTAAAATTATGAAAATAGGATTAATCGGATATGGAAAAATGGGTAAAGCCATTGAAATGATTGCATTAGAACGCGGTCACAGCATATCTTGGAAAGCAACTTTAGATTCTCCTCTTGAAAACCAAGATTTCTCGCAAGTAGATTGTGTTATTGAATTTACGCAACCACAATCTGCTGTTAATCACATAAAAAAAAGTTTGCAAGAAAACACACCCATCGTTGTTGGAACAACTGGTTGGAACTCCTATTACGACGAGGTAAAAGAACTTTGCAACGCTTCGAATGGAGCACTATTACACTCAAGTAATTTTAGCATTGGTGTAAATATTTTCTTCCAAATTAATGAATTACTTGCTCGTTTGATGTCTAATCACACTGATTATAAGGCAAGAATAGAAGAAATTCATCACACTCAAAAAATTGATTCGCCAAGTGGTACAGCAATCACGTTAGCAAATGGAATTTTGGAAAATAATGATTCTTATTTATCGTGGGTTTGCGGAGAAAACGAAGAACCACATGTAAACGAAAATCAATTAGGCGTAACTGCATATAGACTTCCAAATGTACCTGGAACGCACACTATTGAATATAAATCTGAAGTGGATTCAATCAAAATAACTCACGAAGCATTTAACAGAAATGGATTTGCATTGGGAGCAGTTTTGGCTGCTGAATGGCTTTTTGGAAAAAAAGGTCTTTTCACCATGAAAGATGTTTTGAGTAATAATTAAAAAATTAATTGTGCCCACTTTGTTCACAAAAACATACATATTATGAACGTTATTTATTTTTATCTTTTTTTGTTAGTTCACCCTTATTTAGCATTGTGGTGGACAAGTTTTGAAAAAGCAGGACGAAAATCGTGGGAAGCATTAATTCCAGGTTACAATTATTACGTAGCATTTAAAATTTCTTGTCAAAAACCTTGGTGGGCTTTATTGATGATTTTCCCCGGGGTACATATTGTGATGTGGTCTGTGGTAAACGTAAGTTATTTGAGAAGATTTGGACATTTTTCTTGGCAAGACACCTTACAAGGAATCTTTTTCCCATACATTTTGAATGCAAAACTTTCAAAACAAGAGGTTTTACCCCTAACCAATTGGGCAAACCCGAAAGAAGTAAATGAAAGAACTTGGGGAGATCACATTGTCTTGTTTCTTTGTTTACCGGTTTTAGGACATGTAATTTCATACTTGTTAAGTTTCTTCTCTAAAGACAAAACAGGAAAAAAATCGAGAATCAAAGAATGGGGTGATTCCATTTTATTTGCCCTTGTTGCAGCAAGTATCATTAGAACC
>JBIKSI010000069.1:0-18057 GCA_044348665.1 Crocinitomicaceae bacterium | reverse complement strand
GATTGACCGAAAAAATGGTTACTTTTACTCATGTAATTTATGTTTGCAAGACCAAATTACATGAAAGTGGGGAATTCGTAACAGAAATCCCCACTTTTACAAGATTTTTTTATCGGACACTAGTGATATAAAAATATGTTTGAAAAGAAATTTGAAATAATAAAAGAAAATATTACACGACAAGAAATGGTAGAACTTGAGAAAATAGAGCTTCATAAAGAATTTTGCAATTATGAAATGGATGAATTATTAATTTCCCTATATGAATTAGCTTTAAAGTTGAAGAAACACCAACCATTTTAGATCAAAATCGTTCCATAGAAAATGAAAAGTAATAAAAAATACACTTTAAATTTTCATTCCATCTTTAACGATGAAATTAGTTACCATCATGATCCTATTTATAGTTTACACCAAGATAAATTAGAAGAATTGTTGAATTATATTCAATTGAATACCTGCAATGTAAATCTCAGTTTTGATGATGGGCATTTGCCTGATTATCAATTAGTTTTACCTATCCTAAAGCAGTTAGAATTACCTGCCATTTTTTTTGTTATTGGAAATTCCATACAAAATAACCTCGAAAAAAGAACTCAAACGAAATTAATTTTTGATGAAGGATTTTTGATAGGATCTCATGGATACAATCATGTAGATTTGAGAAAATTGGATGATAAAACGCTTGAAAATGAGTTAAAATTTTCAAAGGAACTCACAGAAGAGATTATTCAAGCAAAAATTGATAGTTTTTCTCTACCAATGGGACTTTATAACAAAAGGGTAATTGAAAAGATAAAATCTGCTGGATATAAAAAAATTTATACAACAGAGGGCTTTTCTAATTATGAAGAGGATTTACTTCAGCATCGAATTAATGTAAAAAGTAATACTAATTTGGTTTTTTTAAAGAAAGCGTTGAATCAAAAAAATGATTTTTTTCAATTGATATTCAATTCAAAATTACAATTCAAATTTGTTCTTAAAAAGTTACTTGTATGATAAAATTAATTCATCTCGTTATTATTTTCCTGATCATTCTGTATCCATTTTTTGAAATTGTAAGAATCAGAAGCAAAAAAACCAACATTCAAGATTACACTTTAAAAAAAGCAGTGAGTGTCATAATGATTGTGAGTAATGAGGAGCGAAATGTGGACCGAAAAATAAAAGAAATTCTAGTAGAACCAATTTGGTTACCCGGAAGTGAATTTATTATCGTTTCAGCCGGTTCCACAGATCAAACTAATTCAATATTGCATTCACATCTTCATGATTTAAGAATTAAGGTCTTTATTTTTGAGGAAAATAATTCTAAGATTGAATCCTTAAACTTTGCGATTTCAAGGGCAAAAAATGAATTTCTTGTTTTTTCTGATTGCAGACAAATAATGGTAAAAAACTCTATTTTTAATCTCCTTAAAAAACTTGAATTAGAACAGGTAGATATTGTGAATTCGACGTTAATAAATGTAAATACCCCTAAAAATAGTATCAGAAATTACATTAATTTGATGAATTTACGAAAATCACTAGATTCTAATGCTATGAATATTTATGGAGCACTTTATGTCCAGCGTAAGTCAACCACATCCGTCATACCATCAAATATAATTTTTGATGATTTGTACGTATTAGCCTCAGCTTTATCAAGAAATTTAAAAATCAAGCAAGCTGATGACGCCGTAATACAAGATGCAAAATTTGTAAACTATTATGCTGAAGAACGGATTCAAAGACTAACAAGAGGATTATTGTTATCTTTATTCCGGCACTTTGAACTACTTAGAAAAATGTCCTTTTCGAATAGATTTCATTTCATAATGTCCAAATACTCAAAACTTTTGGTTCCAATTTTATTCTTACTGCTTTTTCTGAATATTTTTATAAATTTATTTATTCAAAATTTTAATGAATTAATTTCAAGTTCAATAGTTGCTGCACTTGTTTTGTTCGCGGTGATAATTAATAATCATTTAAAACGAACTTTTCAACTTATATTTTATACCTTGAAAGCGCAATATTTATATTTTTTCAAAAATGTAAGGTCTGTTAGATGGGAGAAGTTTAAAGATTACTGATTTATTCAGAATTAAAGATAATAATAGCGATTTTTATTTTTACGATGCTAAAAAAAATAACATCAAACTAATTGAATTCCCTAACTTTGCATCATGAATGTAGTTTACCGAGAAATACAAAAAAGTGATAACCGTGAACTTGCTGAATTAATGCGAGGAGTTTTGACAGAATATGGCGTAAATCAGCCAGGAACTGTATTTACAGACCCAACAACGGATCATTTATTTGAATTATTTCAAAATGAAAACTCCGTCTATTTTGTTGCATGTTATGAAGGAGAACTCGTCGGTGGTTGTGGTTTGTTTCCAACAAAAGGTTTACCCGAAAAATGCATCGAATTAGTCAAATTTTATGTAAAATCAAGTTTTCGAGGCAAAGGCATTGGTAAAAAGTTGATGGAAATGTGTTTACATCAAGCCAAAAAGCAAAGGTACAGCTCGGTTTATTTGGAATCTTTACCAGAATTAGATAAAGCAGTTGGAATGTATGAACAAGCAGGCTTCAAACACATCCCAGAAAGATTAGGTAATTCAGGTCACTTTGCCTGTAACATTTTGATGCTAAAAGAACTTTAGAACAACTTCGTTCTCCAATCTTCTGCTTCTTCTGCCGAAATTAGCTCTAATTTTAATAAATAAGATACCGTTTTTTCAAAGGCTAAAGGATATTCAATGCCTTCATAGTTCCAATCGGTTTCAGTTAACCATTTTTTGACTTGTTTTTGACGCAAATTGTACCTCCAACTGATGATGTCAGCCGTTTGTTTGTTTTTTTTCATGTTGTCTGCACGATCAAAAACAATCTTGCACATTTCAGCTAATTCATCTTGAAAATTATCATAAATTTCATTTCGAACTGCAATCACAAAACATGGCCAAGGCGTAATCACTTCATCAATGTACCTACATTTTTCTTGTTCAGTAAAAGGAAAGGTAGTGTATTTTTCCCACAAAAATGCTTGTGCTTCATTGTGTTCCAAAGCCCAAAGTCCACCGTAAATATCACCTATAATATTGAATTTCAACTCTTTGGTGTTCCAATTGTTTTGGTCAGCGATTACATAAGACATCAAATGCGAACCAGAACCTTCTCTTGAAATGGCGAAAGTTTTTCCTTCTAGCTGTGAAACTTCTTGAATATCAGAACGATAAGGAACGTGGATTCCCCAACGCAAAGGTGTTGTGATGTACACCTTAATAATTTTTGCATTTAATCCTTGTAAAATAGCCTTTGTAATTCCTTCGGTAAGTAAAACGGCAATGTCTAACGTTCCAGTTTGCAAACCTTTAATCATTTGACCAGTTCCTCCACTCATATCACTCCAATGCAGATTAATTCCTGCATCACGAAATTTCCCTTCCTCAATCGCGAGTCTCCAAGGTAAATTGAAATGCTCTGGAACTCCTCCTATATTTAATCCTAATTTTTTATCCATCTTTTTTTAGATTTTTGGATTTCTTGATTTTTCGATTTTTCGATTCAAAAATTGTCGATTTTAATGAGAATTGAGTCCAATGATCCAATAATCGAAAAATCTAACACTCTAATCAAGAAAACTGTATATCGTGTAATTTTTTATAATATCCTTCTTTCTTTATCAATTCAGCATGTGAACCAATTTCAACAATTTCCCCTTTTTCAAGGACAATAATTTTATCTGAATTTTGAATGGTTGAAAGTCTATGAGCAATAACAATAGAGGTTCTTCCCTTGGTTAATTTTTCAGTTGCATGTTGAATTAACTCTTCCGATTCATTGTCCACGCTGGAAGTTGCCTCATCTAAAATTAAGATGCGTGGATTGTAAACATAAGCACGAATAAATGCCAAAAGTTGTCTTTGTCCAACCGATAAAACGCCACCTCGTTCGCCGACTTCAAAATCATAAGAACCCGGAAGTTTTTCAATAAATTCATGCGCTCCCACAGCTTTTGCAGCTTCAATAACTTGTTCGCGTGAAATTGCTGGGTCTCCTAAAGTAATGTTATTGTGAATGGTGTCTGAAAACAAAAACACATCTTGCAAAACAATCGCAATATTTTTTCGTAATTCATTTAATTCAATATCTGTAATGTTGTTGTCTCCGATTAAAATTTCTCCTTTTTGAAATTCATAAAATCTTCCGAGTAAATTCACAATGGATGTTTTTCCAGCTCCTGTTGCTCCTACAAAAGCAATTGTTTTTCCCTTTTCGATTTGCAAATTAATGTCTTTTAAAATCCAATCTTCTTCTTTGTAAGAAAAATAAACATGTTTGAAATTAATGTCTTGGTTAAAATCAATGTCTCGCAATTTCCCTGAATCTTGCACATGTTCTTGCAAATCAATTACTTCAAAAACTCGCTCAGCACGCACAACTCCACGTTGTAGGATATTGAATTTATCTGCCAATTGACGAATTGGACGAAACAACATATTTACCCACATGGTAAAAGTGATGATTTCCATGTAAATGGATTTTGCATCGACGGTTGGATTGTTCAAGAATTGAAAAGATCCCCAAACCAACAAAAAGGCAATTGACAAAGAACTCAAAATTTCTACTACTGGAAAAAAAATCGAGAATGCCCAAACGGCGTTGATGTGTGCTTGTCTATGTGCTTTATTGATTTCATCGAAGGCTTTTTCTTCCTTTTTTTCACGGTTAAATAATTGTACAATCGACATTCCTGTTAGGCGTTCTTGTACAAAAGTGTTTAATCGATTCACTTGAATTCCTTCTTGTTGAAAAGATTTTCGCATTGCTTTCGCAAAAATTCTAGTTGCGATTAGTAAAAGTGGAATTGGAATCAAAACCATCAAACTTAGTTGCCAATTCATCACAAACATGAAGGTTACGACCACAATTAGCATCAATAAATCACCTAAAATATCGACCAAACCAGAAGAAAAAACCTCAGAAATGGCACCAATATCTGAAATTACGCGTGTAACGAGTGTCCCGATTGGTGTTTTATCAAAATAGTTCATTTTGAAAGTCGAAATATGTTGAAAAAGTTTGTGTCTGATGTCTCGAATAATCGATTGAGCCAACAAATTACTAGAATAACTTCCTAAAAATTGAAAAAGGCCTTCTAAAAAAAGTAGTCCCAACAAAAATAAGGACCAATTCAATAAGGCACTTGCATCTTGGTTTTTAATGATAAATAAATCTACCATTCTTCCAATCAAATAAGGGCGAGCTGGAGATAAAACAGACAAAACTAAGGTGCACAAGAAGGCAATCAGTAGCATTTTTCGATACGGTTTTACGTATTTTATTAGACGCTTAAAGATTGAAATATCAATTTTTCCTTGTTTTGACATGGTACAAAATTAACAAAATCATAGAAATAGTATTAGAAATGTATGAATTTGATAAACTGTTAGGCTAATTTAACATTATTTAGAAAAATTATCAGAATAAAAATTTGGCATATCACAAAAAGGATTAAATTTGTAAAAACCTTTTGAAATGATTCACGAATTAAACAAAACAAGTTCAATTTTCAGTACCTTTTTAGCTGAATTAAGAGATGTCACTATTCAAAAAGATTCGATGCGTTTTCGAAGAAATTTAGAACGAATTTCTGAGATTATGGCATACGAAATTTCAAAAGACTTGACCTATAAAGATGAAATGGTAACAACCCCTTTGGGTCAAGCTAAAGTTGCAAAATTAGAAAGTCAACCCGTAATTGCTTCAATTCTGCGTGCTGGTTTACCAATGCATATAGGATTTTTAAATTATTTTGACCGAGCTGAAAATGCCTTCGTTTCAGCATATAGAAAACATACCACCGCTGAAGATTTTGAAATTTTTGTAGAATACATGGCTGCTCCCCGAATAGATGGAAAAACCTTAATTATAACTGATCCGATGTTGGCAACAGGTGGATCTATGGTTTTGGTTTACAAAGCATTGATGAAACAAGGAACGCCGAAGGAAGTAATTATTGCAGCAGCCATTGCAGCCCCAGAAGCAATTACTTACCTCAGAAAACATTTGCCTGCAAACATAAAAATCGTTGTTGGTGCAATTGACGACGAATTAACCGCTCAATCTTACATTGTACCAGGTTTAGGCGATGCTGGAGATTTGGCTTACGGAGAAAAATTTTAATTTATGAACTTCGGACTCTATACAAGTTTCTTTCTATTATCAACAATAAAATTTTTGTTCGCTCCCTTTGGTGCACCAAAATTTTTAACTTTTTGGGAGTGTTATTTTTCTTGTGTTGCTGGTGCAATTTTTAGTGCAGCAGTTTTTTATTTCGCCAGTGAGTTTTTTATGAAACGGGCACATGCAAACAAAATAAAAAAACAAGAAGAAGCTATAGCCAAAGGAATTGAATTACCTAAAAAGAAAATTTTCACCAAAACCAACAAAACAATAGTAAGATTAAAACACAAACTGGGCATTTACGGAATAGCTTTTTATGCTCCCTTGTTTTTATCTGTCCCAATTGGATCCGTAATTACAGCAAAATTTTACGGCAAAGAAAAAAAGACATTTCCATTGATTGTATTAGGAATGTTTGTGAATGGACTAATAACCACTGGAATTGCATATTTGATAGCGTCATTTTTTTAAAGTTAAGTCAAAATGCATGGAATAAAACACGTTTTTTTCGACTTAGACCGCACACTTTGGGATTTTGAAGCAAATTCTAAAAAGGCTTTACAGGAGATTTTTGCACATTATGAACTTTCTAATCACATCGAGCATTTTAATCATTTTCACCACAGTTATTTAAAAATAAATGCGGATTTGTGGCAAAAATACGGCAAAAAGAAAATCACCAAAGAGGAATTGCGTGATGCACGTTTTTTAAATACACTAAAAATTCACGACATTCATGATGAAGATTTAGCCAACAAGATAAGTCAATCTTACATCGATATTTCTCCCAAGCAAACACAACTTTTCCCCAATGCAATCGAGACTTTAAGCGATTTAAGAGAAAAGGGATATAAAATGCACATCATCACCAATGGTTTTGTTGAAGTACAATACATCAAATTGAAAGAATCAAAGTTAGAGCAATTTTTTGACATCATCGTTTGTTCCGAACACATTGGACACAACAAACCTGATAAACGCATTTTTCAGCATGCTTTAGATTTAGCAGAAGCAAAAGTTCACGAAAGTTTGATGGTTGGAGATGATTTAAAAGTTGACATTCTTGGAGCAAACCAATTAGGAATGGAAGCAATCTTATTTGATCCAGAAAAAAGACACAAAAGTCAAGCTTTCCGAATAATTAGAGATTTAGAAGCATTAACAAAAATATTGTAGTAATTTAGCTTTCAACTTTTTAATTTTGTTAGAAAATGAAAATAATGACTGAATTTTTTAAGGCATATAACACCCAGCTTTTACTGAGTTTACTCGTTGTAAGTTGTTGGTTGATTACCAAACTTTTTGTTGATAGAGCCATAAAACGTCTTTCCATCCAATTTGGTGTTGCTAGGGAAAGAAGAAAAATTATCGTTAAAATCATGAATATGATATTTTTCATTTTAATGGCTATATTTTTAATTACCATTTGGGGGGTTGATAGAAACAAATTATTTCTTTTCTTCACTTCGATTATTACCGTATTGGGAATTGGATTTTTCGCACAGTGGTCAATTTTGTCAAACATAAGTTCCGGAATTATTATATTCTTTAGTCATCCTATGAAGCTTGGAGATCATGTTCGAATTGTGGATAAAGATTTTTTTGTTGAAGGGAAATTAATTACAATTTCATTTTTTTTCATGCACATCGAAAATGGTGAAAATGAAAAAATTACCATTCCAAATTCCATTGCTTTGCAAAAAACAATTGTTGTAATTGAGGAGAAAGCGGGTTAAGCTTTTTTTCTTCTTTGGAACGAAATTTGTTAAATGCTTTAAAATAAACTAATTTTGTCACAGAAAATAATTAATATCAATTTATAATGAATAATCTTTTTTCTTTAATTTTTGTCTTCTTTGCCTTGAATTCATTTGCTCAAAATGGAAACGTAGAAATCATCAAAGATTCACGAATTGACCAATTAATTAAGCAAGAAGGTTCGTCTTTAACTATGACCGGATATAGAATTCAATTGTTTTTCGATAGCAATAAAAATAGCGTAGACGAAGCGCGGGCAAAATTTATTTCAGCTTATCCAAAAATTGATACCTATGTTTTTTACACAGCGCCTAATTATTTCCTAAAAGTGGGAGATTTCCGAACGCAAATTGATGCTGAAAAAATTAAATCAAGCGTTGATAATCAGTTTCCAACAAGTTTTATTGTTAAGGAAAAAATTAACCTTCCAAGGATAGATCAGTAATAATTTGATTGTTACTAAGCAAATTTAATAAGAGGTAAGATTGTACACTTACCAATTTATATAGTCATTTGCTCTTTTACTTGAAAAATCTTACTTTTGTCTTTTCTATAAAAAATGAAGATTTCTTACAATTGGTTAAAAGATTACGTGCAAACAGATTTGTCTGTTGACGAAATTTCAAAAATATTAACAGAAACTGGTCTCGAGGTTGACGGTGTCGAAAAAATTGAAGCTGTAAAAGGTGGCTTAGAAGGTGTTGTAGTAGGTGAAGTGTTGACCTGTGAAAAACACCCAGATGCAGATAAACTAAAAGTTACAACGGTTACAGTTGGTGGCGAAGCAATGCAAATTGTTTGTGGAGCTCCAAATGTTGCCGCAGGACAAAAAGTGATTGTGGCAACTGTTGGTTGTACTTTATATCCAAAACCAGATGAAGCTTTTAAAATTAAAGCATCCAAAATCCGTGGACAGGAATCACATGGAATGTTGTGCGCTGAAGATGAACTTGGTTTGGGTGAATCGCACGCTGGAATTTTAGTTTTACCTGAAGATACACCCATTGGTTTACCAGCTTCGAAATATTTTGATTTAGAAGATGATTACGTCATTGAAATCGGATTGACACCCAATCGTGCCGATGCAATGGGACACATTGGCGTTGCTCGAGATCTAATCGCCTATTTGAATTACCACAAAAAAGCAAATTTGAAACTGCAACTACCAACTATAAAAAAATTGGAGGTGAAGTCTCAGGATTTGAAACACACCATCGAAATTGAAAACCCAGATTTATGTCCAAAATACATTGGTGTAAGTTTGAAAAATGTAAAAATTGAAGCTTCACCAGCTTGGTTGCAAAAGCGTTTGCGAGTTGTTGGTTTGAGCCCGATTAACAATGTGGTGGATTGCACAAATTATGTCATGCGCGAATTGGGAACACCTTTACATGCCTTTGATTGTGCGAAACTTAATGGAAAAATTATAGTTAAAACCGCAGCAGACAGTAAAGAATTTACAACCCTAGATGGAGTAGAACGTAAACTTGAAGCGACCAACTTAATGATTACAAACGGAACAGAAAACTTAGCAATTGCTGGTGTTTTTGGAGGTTTGGACTCAGGTATTTCAGCGAACACAACAAATATATTTATTGAATCAGCTTATTTTAACCCTGTATCAGTAAGAAAAACTGCCAAAATGCATGGCTTAAACACCGATGCGAGTTTTCGTTACGAACGAGGAGTTGATCCGCATTTAACACGTTTTGCTTTAGAAAGAGTTGTAAACTTAATTCAAGAGGTAGCAGGTGGTGAAATCTCAATGGATGTGTTGGAAGTTGTGCCAATGAAAATTGAAAATGTTCAAGTTAATTTCAGACCAAATCATTGCAACAAGGTAATTGGAACAGTTATTTCTGAAGAAGATATGGCTCAAATTTTGGGTGATTTAGATATTCAAATACTGGCTAAAAACGCAGATTCTTGGACCTTAGAAATTCCTGCTTACAGAGTAGATGTGACTAGAGAAATAGATGTGGTAGAGGAAATTTTACGAATTTTCGGATTCAATCAAGTTCCATTGCCAGAGAAATTGAATTCTAATTTAACCTTGAGTTGTAAACCGAATTTAGAAAAAATTCAACAAACAATTGCGGAATTATTAGTTGGAAATGGGTTCTCAGAAATGATGAACAATTCTCTGACTTCTTCTACTTATTTGGAAAAAACGCAACAAACTTTTTTGTTAAAAGAACACAATGTAGAAATGTTGAATCCATTGAGTCAGGATTTGGATGTGATGCGTCAAACCTTGATTTTTAATTCCTTGGAAGTTGTTGCTCACAATCAAAACCGTCAGAATTCGGATTTAAAATTGTGTGAATTTGGAAAAATTTACCGCAAGGTTGAAACAAATTACCAAGAAGAAAAACGATTGATTTTAGTTTTAAGTGGTTCAAAATTCGAAGAACAGTGGAACAATTCGAAGGATAAAGTAAGTTTCTATACCTTGAAAGGAATGGTAAATAGTGTATTAGCTCGTTTAGGATTACAATCATTTATTTCAGAAAATGCAATCACGAATTCCTTGTTGGCAGACGGAGTAAATCTTTCTATTTTAAAAGATGAAATCGGCCAAATGGGATGGATTTCTCCAGCTTTGAAAAAACAATTCGGAATCAAAAATGATGTCTTCATTGCGGATTTATCATGGGATGCAATTTGTAAAAACTTAAAGTTAAACAAAGTACTTTTCAAGGAAATACCAAAAACCTTTGAGATGCGTCGTGATTTCTCTTTATTATTGGATGAAAAAGTAACTTTCTCAGAAATTGAAAAAATTGCGAAAGCAGCGGATAAAAAACTTTTAAAACGTGTTGGATTATTTGATGTTTACGAAGGTAAAAACTTAGATGAAGGAAAAAAATCGTACGCTGTTTCCTTTTACTTTCAAGATAACGAGCAAACACTCAAGGACCAAGCCGTGGAAGCAATTATGACGAAAATCCGCTCTGAATTGGAAGGAAAATTAGGAGCAGAGTTGAGGTAGTTTTGGAGAATTTGATTTTAATAAAGTAAGTATAACATTTATCATCTCTGCTTGGAACTTTATTAAATATAGAATTTCAAAAAGATAGGAAATTTTGTTTAATCAATCTCGTTATCACGAAAAGCACTTGGAATAAGGTCTGGAATAATTTTTAAGATGATTGGTAAAAGTAAAGTTCCACCAGGTAACAAAAAAATCGCCAAAGTTGGCATTGATTTAGCAATGTCCAAAAATTGTGTTTTTACTTTTTCTTTTTCTTCCTTGGATAGCTCTTTACTAGTAGATTTTTTAATTAATTGAACAAGTTCCTTACTTTGTTTTAATTCTTGAGCTAATTTGTCCTTATTTCGACCTAAAATCTTAATCCATCGTTTTGAAATGTTCGAATAGAGTTTTTCAACTGAGTTGGAATCGGATAAGAAAGCTACTTGATGATTGTTTTTTATGACGAATTTTTCTACTAATACCAATGTCTCGTTCAATGAGTCATCCGTTATGTTTAGGTAGGAACATAAAAACTTCAAATATTCTATTTCCTCTGCGTTTGCATCATCTATTGTTGCATAAATTGTAAGAACAGAGATGTCTAGTAAAAATCGTTTAAATAATTCGCTCTTTAGACAATCTTGGGAAATTGTTGTGATTGGAATATCTGTTTTTAGCAATTCTTCGATTTCATCCTTCTTTTTGTCGTGAATTTTTGCGGAAGCTAGAAAAACACTGAATAAATTCTTTTCTTTTATTTCAATAACACCGTCAGCTTGAGCTGCTAGAATTAGAGCATACAAGGCATTTTCAGCGTAATTTTCGTAATTTGAAAGCTCTAAACTTTTTTTGGTTTGTAAAAATTCATCAAATAAAATGACGTCCAAATAAACAAAGGTGTTGCTCAAATAATTTACCCAAATTGAATTCTCGAATAAATTTGTTTTAATATCACATCTTTTTTCAATGATTTTTTCAAGTTTTTCGCTTTCACTTTCTTTGAGAAAAAAAGTAAATATTTTCGAAAAGCTAACGACACTGTGATGCTCGTAGAAATCCAAAATTTTCTCCATGAAATCGGTTTTTCCCTTTTCAAGAGAACCGCCATTTGAGAGATAGATATACAATAAACATTCAAAAAGTAAAAAGCCTAATTTCTCATCGTTCGTCCATTTTTCTTGATTAATGTCTTTTGCGAAAATCAATTCGGAAGGAAAACCAAAAACAATTCCTGTTTGGGAAAAAATAACATGTTTAAGGTGACTTTTATCTGAGGGAAAATCAGGAATAGACAATCTAATCTCTTCTTTTTCAATGAGATTAAAGTATTTTCCAATCCATCCTTTTGAAGCGGGTGAAATCATAAAACAAAGTTAATCTTAATTTACAAGCTAGTAACAAAAAAAATCATTTTTCTTCATCGATTCTCTTTTTATAAATGAATAAGAGTGCGATGCAAAAAAACAAAATCATAGCCATTGTAAACCAAGTGGTACCGAAACCAAAATAATGAATTAGATTGAGTCCAAGATTATGACCTAATATGTGTGCAAGTGAAAATGCCATCGTAAAAAGTGCCATGTATTCACCCATATTTCCACTTTTTGCTCGTTGCAAAGCCAAACTATTGATGAATGGGAAATTAAACATTTCTCCAAAAGTCATCAATAGAATTCCAATTAGGGGCACAATTTTCAAGGAAAAAAAGGCAATTATGATGAAACTTAAAGCCAAGAGGATCAAACTGATAGTAATAGTTTTGTAGACTGAAAATTTAGGTCCTTCTAGGTATTTGACCAAAGGCATTTCGATTAAAAAAATTAAAAATCCATTTAAAAAGAAAAGCATTCCGATTCCTTGTTCATCTAATTTAAAATTCGCTTTGTAAAAAAGTGGAACGGTGGAAAAGTATTGCAAAAAAGTAAAACCGATTAGAAAAGTCACAAGGATTAGTAGTAGGTAAGTTTTGTCCTTGTATGGTGACTTGTTAATTTGTTGCTTTTCTTCTTCCTTTTGAGAATTGGATGCTTTTTTGTTTAGGAGTGTTAGAAACACCAAAGCTGCTAAAATGCAGGTCAGTCCATCAAGCCAAAATAAGCCTGAAAAATCGAAATTTACAATGATAAATCCGCCAATTGCAGGTCCTAAAGAAAAACCTAAGTTAATTGCCAAACGCAACAAAGAAAGAGAACGAGTTTTATTTTCTTCTCTTGAATATGCATTAATTGCTACATAAGAAGCTGGCCGGAAAGCATCCGCAAAAAGCATAACAATGAAAATGCCAGCACATAAGCCCCAAAAAGATTCAACAAATTGGAGAAGTACGAAAGCTATTCCAGATAAAATCAAACTCCAAAACATAAGGGAATAGAATCCAATTTTTGAACATAATTTTCCACCGATCCAAGCACCGAAAACAGATCCTAGACCAAAGAAACTCATAATCCAAGCGATTTTTTCGAGGGAAAAGTTTCTTTCTGTAGTCAAATAAATTGTTAGAAAAGGAATTACCATCGTTCCTGCCCGATTAATAAAAGTTATCAGTGCAAGAAACCAAATTTCACGACTTAAACCTTTAAAGGAACTCAGATATAAATTTAAAATTTTCAACAAATTTGAATTTAGGAAACGTTCAATACATTTTATGTTGCAAAAAAAAAGCAGAGCAGATTAAATGAAAAAACCCAGTTAAACTTTACATTTAACTGGGTTTTGCTCCCTCTGCTGGACTCGAACCAGCGACCCTCTGATTAACAGCGTGTCTCATAGTTTT
The DNA here is from genome assembly GCA_044348665.1 of Crocinitomicaceae bacterium. Taxonomy (GTDB): domain Bacteria; phylum Bacteroidota; class Bacteroidia; order Flavobacteriales_D; family Crocinitomicaceae; genus M2408. The sequence continues at coordinate 4,366 of JBIKSI010000069.1, read as the reverse complement.
TGTCCTATCTGAAAACCAAACAGTTAAATAATTCGTTTAATGCAACATGTTGCAAATTTAAACAATTTTCCACTTAGAAAGTGCACTCTAAGTTTTATTTATATAAGATAATTTTGCAACAGTTTTATTAATTTCTGTTATATAGATATAACATTTAAAATAATTAAAAATGAAGGCAAGAATTTTACAAGGAGAAGTTAACACTGGTTTATTAAAACCAGTAAAATCGGGAACAGAATTTGAATATGTTAAATTAAAAAAGGGAAGGTATATTTATAAGAACCATGCTCATCCATTAAGGTCACAAGAAGAGTTTTATTACAGACGAGTATTTTGTTTGGAACATAAAAATGAAAAAATCTATTGGTTAGATACCTTTGGAAAACGAAGTGGTAACCATGGTATTCATATTGGTTTGTCATGGACTCAACATCAATTATTTCTTTGGAAACAAAACACACATTGGTTACAAAAGGAGGATAATATTCGTTATCTAATCAATATCCTATTTTTAATAATAGGTGTAATTATAGCTTTTAAACAAAAATGATTTATGCAAACTATACAATTAATACAAATATCACCAGAAGAATTAACCCAAATAATTTCAAGTTCTGTTAATTCTGCTTTTACAAAGTTCTTTGATGAGGTAAATCAATTGAAACCTTTTCCTCATCAAAAGGAAATTATGACCCGTCAAGATGTTGCAGATTTCTTTTCGGTTAGTTTAGTTACCATACATGATTGGAATAAGAATGGAATTTTAAAACCATACAAATTGGGTGGAAGAATTTATTATCATTATTCGGAGATACTTGAAACACTTTATAGTTCCATCAGAACCAAAGGACAATAAATAATCCTCTAGAATCTCAAAAAAGGTTGATTATCCTCACCATGGAGGCTTTTTAGTTAAAAAGGCTATCTTTTGTTGTTTGTTTTTGAAATGATGAGGTGGTGGAGATTAAAATAGTGTTTTTTAATTTTCAAAGAAACTTATTTTGATTTTCTGCGTACCCCTATGCAAAACTTATTTTATATGGATTTTGTTACCCATTCTTTTCGACATGCTGGAGTAATTTTAAATGAACCCGAATTTATTGAGCAATTGTCTGAAATTTTGCAAGTAATTGAAGGAATTACTGAGGAAGATTTAATTGCTAAACATGAAAATTACGGTGTAACTGATAGTGAAAAATTACCAAAAAGCTTGTCAGTAACAATTAATGCACTTTTAAAAGAAAGGTTTTCTGAATTTGGTTGGTTCGCTGAATCTGGAATTTTTCAAGATTCAGAATATCTTGGAGAAACTTGGAGACTAGATTTCGCTAAAGATGATATATCTATTGAAGTTGCTTTCAATCATTCTACTGTAATAGCTTGGAATTTAATTAAACCAGTATTAGCAAGTGAATTAAATCATGTTCAGAAAGCAATTCAAACTAAAATTGGTGTAATAATTACTGCTACTCAAGAACTAAAAAACTTAGGCGGTTTTGATGGTGCTATTGGAACCTATGAAAAATATCTTGACTATCTACCCCCACTTCAAAACATGCTTACTGTTCCATTATTAATTATAGGATTGGAAGCACCAAAAACATTTGTAATGAAACATGAAGAATTTAGAAGAGGTAAAAAGATTGGAATTATACAGCGAGTTTAACTTTCTTTTCAACTTTGATTTTATCACTTAAACTTTTTCCGATTTTTTCAATTACACCAACCACTAAGGCATTACCCATAAAAAATGCACGCTTAGTATCTGAAATCCCATTAAATTGTGTGTGATTATCTGGAAACATATTTAATCTTTCTAATTCAATAGGAGTAAGTCTTCTATATCCTTTATCCGTATTAATTACATGCTTAAATCTTGATGGTGATTTTCCACCTTCTCCAGTTATTATTGTTCTAGATGGTTTGTCCAAAGAGTCTGGGAAACTCATGCCACCTTCACTATATTTGTACTCAAAACCTTGTGCGTTAACTTTGGTATGACTTTTAGCACCTTTTAAATATTTCCATTTTACTAAATCTGAATCACTTATATAGTACTCATCTTCAACTTCTTCTTTTAGAATTATATCTTCTAAAATGGTAAAAGGTCCATTATAATCTGGTTTTGTTTTAACGGTTGTAATTTTACCATTAATCATTATACCAGAATTTTCAAATGAATGATTTTCACTACCTCTGTTAAAATTATTTGAAATTTCAACTATATCTCCAACTAATTCAAAACTACGAAATGACTTTTCATTTTCAACAATAATTGGAAACGACTCTGCTAAAGTACCAGAATCAAGAAGCCATTCGGTGGAACCAGATTTTATAATTTGTTTATGTACATCTGATGATTTGTGATAAGCAAGAATAAAAACTCTTTTTCTACGTTGCGGTAATCCATATTCAGCAGCATTAATCACCCGCCATTCTACAATATAATCTAATTGATTTAAACTTTGAAGAATAATTGCAAAATCTCTGCCTCTTTGTCCAGATGGTGAAATCAGTAATCTATCAACATTTTCAAGGAAAAGATATTTTGTTTTATTTTTTTTCTCAGATAAAATTTTGTGAATTGACCACCATAATACACCCTTTTTGCCAATTAATCCTTTAGAATTTTTAAGTGTTGTGGCAACAGAATAATCTTGGCATGGAAATCCACCTACCAATAAATCATGGTCTGGAATGTCATTTATTTCAACGGACGCAATGTCTTCATTTGAATGATTTTCAATTCCCCATTTATTCTCATATACAGATGAAGCATGCTGAACCTTTGTTGAAGGTTCCCATTGATTGCTCCAAATTACTTTATATTGTGAATCTAATTTTTTTGAATAATTTGACAGTGCTGACTTATTTTTCCAACCTTCTAACCCCAATCTAAATCCACCTACACCAGCAAATAATTCTACTACTTTAATTTTATCATTCATTAGTTTCTCGTCAAATTCGTTTACAAATCTAATCATTTTATTCTTATTTTTAATTTATACATTCACCCTATATCTTTGTCAATTCAACTAAATTTGCCACTTAAAGCTATGGTTTTATGTAAATAAACATTATTAATTGAAGTAAAAGATAATTATCACCAGATTAAAGGTAGGTAAAAATGATTAATTAAAAATCATTTTTGTGATTAAATTTTAATCAAAGCACACAAAAGTACTGATTGGTAAAAGAAAAATAATTGCTTATGATTAATTTATAGGATAAAAAACTCTTATACCTCATCAAAAAAACAGACACAAGGATATATTATAAATAATTAACGGCATCTTTAATAGATTAAATGCAGAATAAAGCTCCATATTCACATTCTGTGGTGTTTTAATGTGAAATGGATATCTTTTGTTGTTTAAGGTTGATTCGATGAGGTGTGGTGAGGATATGTTGATTTATAAGATTTCATAATACACTACTTTCTTAGTTGGTTTTCCTTTTTTATATTCATTCAACTTATTTTCAATAATAAAACCTGAAATTTCTTTGGAGTACAGGTCAAATCCTTTGTAGAAAATCATTTCACCATTCTCATTTATTCTCCATTGACCACAGGTAGTTTTTGAAATGAATTGAATTCCATTGATGATGATTTTTATTTCAACTTTTCTTTCTTTTATTTTGTTGGAATCATCAATTGAAAATCCAAATCTGAATTTTGTTTTATCACCCCCACAAGATTGTACTGTTAATTTAGTTTTGTTCATAATAATAAAGTTTAAGAGTTGATTTTATTTAACTTTAATATACTAAAAAAAACTGGAATTTCCTAATTTTTTGGTAAAAAAGAACCCGAAATAGTTGGAGAATTATTCTCAATTTATGGAGCTTTCTCACACCTCATTAAGTCAGTAAACCTAAATCCAAACCAGAGATACAAAATTCAATCCTGTGGAAAAAGCACGCTACATAGTATTCACGGAACTTTTACAATCCCTTTAGGAACAATTATCGCACATTTTATAACCTAATTAAAGACTTGAATCAATCAGCCTCACAAGAGTAAACGTCATAGGTGTCCGATTCTGGATTGTAAGCATAAAAATAAAAATTATTATTATCTTTTGACGTTTGATACAAAGGATAATTTGCAATTTCATTTTTAGATGTAGATTGCCCGTTTTTGAAAAATACGGTACCTATATTTTCTTTATAGTCTGTATATTCATATTTGATTTGAGCTTGATTTCCGCCTAAATCAAAAATAACATAATATTTACCAATTCCACCGAAGTTCGCATCTTTAAAAACATACTCTTTTCCATTAACCACTGAGAGTTGGATAGGTTGAATGCTATTGTCATTTGTTGAACTTTCAGTTAAATTATTTTGAGAATTTTCAATTTCA
>JBIKSI010000184.1:0-5502 GCA_044348665.1 Crocinitomicaceae bacterium | reverse complement strand
TCTGGCACTGTGATTAATAATGAAATAAATATTGAAAAATTGGCAAGTGCAACTTACATTCTGAGCATCAAGCAAGAAAATGAAATCGTTCACCTGCGTTTTCTGAAAAATTAAAAATAGTTTTCAACAAGTATTTGAATTTCTCCAAATATTATTTAGTTTAGTCAAAAATTAGTAAAAAACCGTTATCATTAACCATTCATTATTTATCATTAACCAAGCATCATTCATCATTTATCATTCATCATTCATCATTCATAACTAATAACTAAAAAAAGTATGTTCACAAGCCTATTTGAAACCCAAGAAACTGCAAGTTCTATTTTTAATTCTCCATTAACGATTATTGCGGTTAGTGTTGTTATTTTCTTCGTATTAATTTCTGCCTTAATTTCTCGTTACAAACGTTGTCCGTCAGATAAAATTTTAGTAGTTTATGGACGAACAGGTGGACAATCTGCAAAATGTATTCACGGTGGTGGTGCATTTATTTGGCCAGTAATTCAGGATTTTGCTTTCTTGGACCTAAAACCAATTTCAATTGAAGCAAATTTAACCAATGCACTTTCTCGTCAAAACATTCGCGTGGATGTTCCATGCCGATTTACAATTGCAATTTCTACGGAAACTGATTCTATGGGAAATGCTGCTGAACGTTTATTAGGCTTATCTCAAGAGCAAATTCAAGAATTGGCGAAAGATATATTATTTGGACAATTGCGTTTGGTGATTGCAACGATGACTATTGAGGAAATTAACTCCGATAGAGATAAATTCTTGGATAATATTTCTAAAAATGTCGATACTGAGTTGAAAAAAATTGGTTTAAAATTAATCAACGTAAACGTTACAGATATCAAAGATGAATCTGGTTATATAGAGGCTTTAGGAAAAGAAGCGGCAGCAAAAGCAATAAACGAAGCAAAAATTAGTGTTGCGGAACAAGAAAAAATAGGGGAGACGGGTAAGGCAATGGCAGACCGAGAAAAAGATGTGCAAATTGCAGAAACTCACCGTGATCGTGATGTGAAAATTGCTGTAACTCAAAAAGATAGGGAAGTAAGCATTGCCGTTGCAGGAAAAGATGAAGCAATTGGAAAAGCGGAAGCCACGAGAGATACCCGTGTCGCAACGTCTGAAGCAAATGCAATCGCAATTCAAGGAGAAAACGAGGCAAAGATTCAGATTGCTAATTCAGAAGCACTTAGAAGAGAAAAAGAAGCTGAAGCTTTAAAAATCGCAATGACTGCTGAGAAGGTGCAGCACGCACAAGCTTTAGAAGAATCTTATGTGGCTGAGCAAAAAGCAGAAGTTGCTCGTTCTGAGCGTGAAAGAGCAACGCAAATGGCAAATATTATTGTACCGGCTGAAATTGCTAAACAACGCGCTATTATTGATGCGCAAGCGGAAGCAGAACGTATCAGGGTAAATGCAAAAGGGGAAGCGGATGCAATTTTTGCAAAAATGGAAGCGGAAGCGAAAGGTTTGTATGAAATTTTGACAAAACAAGCAGAAGGTTACGAGCAAGTTGTTAAAGCTTCTGGCGGAGACCCAACAAAAGCATTCCAATTATTGTTAATCGAAAAATTGCCTGAATTAGTAAAAACTCAAGTGGAAGCGGTTAAAAACATTAAAATCGATAAAATCACGGTTTGGGACTCTGGAAATAATGGAGCAGATGGTGGTTCCTCCACTTCAAATTTTGTTTCAAATATGATGAAAACTGTTCCACCTCTAAACGATTTGTTTAACATGGCAGGACTTAATTTACCAACATATTTAAAAGGTGAGGATCAAATTAAAAATGATATTCCTTCAATTCAAGAGGATATTAAACCAAAAAATAACGATACGGAAGAATAATTATCGTCAATAATATTCAAACAAAAAATGGCTTCTAATTTTTGGAAGTCATTTTTTATTAATTAATTCTAGTCATTGTTTTAACTGATTAAACTAAATGTTACTTGTTGAATATTATTTTTATAATAATGTTTTGTTTTGTAATTTGTGCCTAGAAAACGTAAATCTGGCACCTTTCACAAAAAGTAAGCGAAAAAAAATCAAGTGTTTGAGTGCAACGAGTTTTGATTTTTTAGCGTCGTTTGTAGAAAGGTAGATGCGTTTTCAAGCACTAGCCTTTTGGTTCTTTTTGGCGATGAAAAAGAACCAAAAATGAGATTTTAATATTAAATTTAATTTTGGTGGTAGGAATGGGGAAATTAAATAGTTTTTGTCATATTTCAATGAGTTTTTTAGTTTCAATTCCTATTCTCCAACATCGGAACAAAACTAAATTCACCAAAATTTTCTTGTTCAAAATTAGAATCATCAATCTTTTTGATTCGAATCATTTCTTGCTTCTCCAGATTTCCAACTGGAATAACCAATACGCCTCCAACTTTGAGCTGTTTCAATAATTCTTCAGGAATAAATGGTGCTCCGCAAGTGATCAATATTTTATCATAAGGTGCAAAGGCGCTCTGACCTTTATATCCATCGCCAAAAAACATTCTTGGGTTGAAATTAAAATGTTCAACTATTTTCTTCGCTTTTAAATAAAGTTCCTTTTGTCGCTCAATCGTAAATACTTTCATTCCCAATTGACATAAAATACAAGTTTGAAAGGCAGATCCAGTTCCAATTTCTAACACTTTTTCGCCTTTTTTGAGATCCAATAATTGTGTTTGAAATGCAACAGTGAATGGATGTGAAATTGTTTGTCCTGCGCCAATTTGAAAAGCTACATTGCTATAGGCTTGATTATCAAATACTAAGTCTAGGAAGAAATGCCTTGGAATAGCCATAAAAGCATCCAATATTTTTTCATCGCTAATTCCTTTTTGTCTCAATTCACTAACCAATTGACGACGCATTCCCTTATGCTTAAATGTATCTTGCATGTCGCAAATTTACGACTTTAAAAGGATTTTTTTGATTAATTATGTTAACATGCAATTGTTAGGAAATCAATTAAAAAGAACTTCAAAAACTATTTATTTTGTCATTCTGCCAACCGCGCAACTCACATAACTCTTTGCTTTTTCAATTATATTGTTGTGACCAACTTCAGGATAACCTAATTTGTGCAACATTTGAACTATTGAGGAGCGTAAATCTTCAGAGGCATCTAATGTAATTATCTGATTTTCGTTGTCTATTAGAATATTACTCGTCCCATCAATTGAAAGTAATTCCTTTGTAATTGTATGCATACAACCACCACATTTAATGTTTTCTACTCTAATTTCCATAACTTATTGTTTTTCTATTTACAGTAAAGGTACAACAAGTATTTTGTATAATTTGTAATAATTGTTACATGAAAAAATGTTACTTTTCTTTCACGCAAGTGTATACAAAAGCTGGTGGGAAATTAAGTGGGGTAAAGGAAATATGAACTGAATCAAACTGATTTTCCAAAATCTTTTTCGACAATAAAGAATACTGAAATTGAACGTATTTTCCTCTGTTTTTTAAAATGGTATAAGATTCTTTTAAAATTGTTTCGATTAATTTCTTAGGAAAATTAGCTAAAGGCAAGGATGAAACAACATAGTCAGCGAATAAAAAACCTTCACTTTTGACATATTCCGCAATGTTTTCTGCACTTTCATGCAATAAAACCATGCGATCGTCCTGAATTTCTTTTTTCAATAAATTGTAAAAATCAGTATTTAGTTCCAAAACAATTAGTTTTGAATCTTTAGGCATTTTTTCGAGTAATTTTTTGGTGAAAACTCCTGTTCCAGGCCCCAATTCTACAATGAGTTTCACTGACTTGAAGTCGATGTTTTTCAGCATTTTATGCGCCAAGAATTTTGAACTTGGACTCATTGCTCCAACCATCTTCTTGTCTTGCCAAAATTGTTTTATGAATGATTTTTTAGTGGTCATTTTGGTTTATTCTACGATGGCTAATTTACCATTATTTATCACACAAACAACCTTTCCTTGGATATTTTTTTCAAAAAACGGTGTGTTTCGTGTTTTCGAGATGATTGAATCAGCGTCTAAAATCCATGTTTTATCTAGATTAAATAGCGTTAAATCAGCTTTTTGTCCAATTTCTATTCCTTTTGGTTCAAGGCCTAAAATTTTCCTATTATTTTTTGAAAAAATATGCACCAATTCTTCCAAAGTGAATTCTTTTGTAGCTAATAAACTAAAAAAAGCTGTTTGTAAATTCAAATTACCAAAAGAGGCATAATCAAATTCTAATTCTTTTTCTTCACTGTCCATTGGACGATGATTACTAACAATGGAATCAATAATTCCTTCTTTAAGTCCATTAATTAATGCCAAACGATCTTCTTCAGTTCTTAATACGGGTAAGACTTTATAGTTTTGATCAAAATCTAGCACATTTTTTTCAGTAAAAAGTAAATTGTCAACATGAACGTCACATGTGACATTTAATCCATTTTCTTTTGCTTTGCGAATTAATTCCACTGATTCTTTACAGGAAATACCTGTCAAATGCAAATTACCTTCCGTATAGCCTAATAAACTTAAATTCCGCTCAACATGAATTATTTCTGCAATGGCTGGATCAGCTTTTAATCCAGTTTTTACAGAAGCTTCTACCTCATTTACCATTCCATTATTAGAAATGGATTTATCCCGACTAAATAAGCAAATTCTTCCTCCAAAATTTTTAGAATACAACAAAGCGCGATAAACTAAACCTGCTGATAAAACGTGCTCATCATCTGAAAAAAGGTTCACTCCAGCTTGATGCATGTCATAAAGTTCAGCTAAATTTTCACCTTTTAATCCTTCTGTAACAGCTCCGATAATGTGAATATCACTCACTTGATTTTCTGCTTTTCTTAGTACATATTCAATTTGGGATTTCCCATCAATACAAGGTGACGTCGAAGGAAGTATTGCAACATGCGTAAAACCACCAAAGCTAGCTGCTTGTAATCCTGTTTCTATTGTTTCTTTGTGCTCAAAGCCAGGATCGCATAGGCTTGCTTTACAATCTACCCAACCGTTCGAAAGGTGCAAATTTTCTTCAGAAATCAATAAGCAATCTTCTGTATGCACAATTGAATCAGCGATTTCTACAATAACACCATTTTCAATGAAAACGTCACAAATTTTGTTGTTCCAGCTTGAATCTTTGTCTATTATTTTTGTGGCTTTTAAAACTATTTTCATCTATTTCATCCATTTGAGTAAGGCCATTTCTGCAAGTAAGAATAGAAGGGCCAACACGATTAAAATTCTCCAGTATTCTTTTGGTTTTTCTAATTTTATGAGTGCTCCTTCTTGCTCGTTTGAAAGGCTAGAAAATTGCACATTTGAAAGTCCTTTCTGACTAAATAAGTCTTTTATTTCAGCTGACGAATAAGATTCAATTTTTGACTCTTCTCTATTGTAATTCAGAGCAATGTACGCCAATAATTTCCCTTTAAAAATTTCGAAGAACCCTGATTGTAAGTCTGAATTTATTGATTTTTTGTCTATTGAAATCGATGTTAAATCATTTGAGTT
>JBIKSI010000068.1:0-18138 GCA_044348665.1 Crocinitomicaceae bacterium | reverse complement strand
GGATTGCTTTTATTTTAAGTATTTTATACTTGATTTTTGCAACTAAAGAATTAATTTATTGTTGGATTTTCGCCATTATTAGTTCTGGAATATTTATTTTTCTTTTTTTCAAGGCAAACCTTTACATAGATTCTGCGCTCCAGTTTTTCTACATCATCATGGCTTTTGTTGGGTGGATTAATTGGAAGAAAAAGGAGAATGTAAAATTGACAAATTTGTCTTTAAAAAGCCATCTTTTTTTAATTTTATTAAATTCTTTATTTGCCTGTGGCTTAGCATTTTTGTTTGATAATTATACCGATCAATCTTATCCTTACATTGATTCATTTATTTTTTGTTTCAGCATTTCGGCAACTTATCTTACAACGGTAAAAGTAGTTGAAAATTGGATTTATTTTATCATCATTGATTTTATAGCTATTTTCGTTTATTGGCAGCGAGATTTGAATCTTACGGCAGTGTTATTTTTTGTATACACAGTGTTGGCAATCGGTGCATTTTTAAAATGGAACAAACAATTAAAAACGAGCAAATTATGAAAATTGCTTTTGTAGGTCCCGAATCTTCAGGAAAAAGTTCAATCATTGAAAAGCTTAGCGAAGAATTTGATTGCACGGTGATTCCTGAATATGCGAGAGAGTATTTATCGATGATAAAAACGAACTATGAATACGATGATTTGGAAAAAATTGCAAAGGTGCAATTTAATCAAATTAATTTAGTTGAAACTAATAATTTAGTATTAATTGATACAGAGTTAATTGTAATGAAAGTATGGTCTGAATTCAAATACGCCAAATGTTCAAACTTTATTTTATCAGGGATTGAAAAGCAAAATATTGATTTTTATTTTTTATGTAAACCTGATTTTCTTTGGGAGTTTGATGAATTAAGGGAAAACCCAAGCAATCGAGATGAAATATTTTCTATTTTTGAAAATGAATTAAAGTCTTATAATTTTAAATATGCAATTTTAGAAGGGGATATGAAGCAGCGATTGACTTTTTGCAAAAATCTTATTTTAACAGAATGGCAGCATAAATTGAAGTGATATGAAATTTCTATTTTTAAGCATATTATGTTGGTTTTCATTTTCTATGTTTTCACAAATTGTCAATATTGAAAATAAGCGGATTTATGACGATACCTCAGGCTTCAGTGGTGCAGTTGATGCATCGTTTTCTTATGTTCAGAACAAAGATTATTTTTACAATTTGAATTTCAAAAATCGTTTGCAGTACAAGAATAAAAAGCATTATTTTTTGTTATTAAATGACTTTTTCTATTCTGGTGGAGCAAAAGTGTATGCAAATTCTGGTTTGGCTCATTTTCGCTATGCATATCGAATCAAACAATCTACTTGGAAATGGGAATCCTATTCTCAAGTGCAATACAATCAACTACTAAATCAAAAATTGCGCAGTATTTTCGGTACTGGAATTAGAGATAAAGTATATTCAAGTGAAAAAGTGAAGGTATTTTTAGGTACTTCTATTTTTTATGAATACGAGGAAATCCAGCCTAATAATGAGTTTAATTCAGATTTCAGGTGGAGCAATTATGTTTCTTGGTTCATGAATTTCAAACATTTTTCATTTGCGGGAACGAGTTACTATCAAGTAAAATTTGGAGATTTTAAAGATTATCGTTTTGCAGGACAATATAGCTTTGAGACACAACTTTCAAAAAAACTGCGTTTAAAATCTGAAATAAATGTATTCTTTGATAGTAAGCCACCCGATAATGTGAGGTCTACAATTTCCTCCTTTATGTTTGGCTTTAGTTATCAGTATTAGTTTTGCTGGCTAATTTATAAATAATGCTAATGAAACCCCAACTAAAATACTTGTTAATTTCATTAAATTAAATTTATGATTTTCGCTCGTTTCAAAGATAATTGTTGTTGAAATATGCAAAAACATTCCGACAACTACTGCCAGTAAATAATTCATGTTGATAAAATCCAATTTTCCTTGCGTGAAATAACCTGTAAGCAAACCTAAAGGCGTCATGATTCCGAAAAGTAATAAAATTCCCCAAGATTTTAATTTGGTGTATTCTGTTTGCTTTAAAAGTGTCATTAAGGCAATTGCAACAGGAACTTGGTGAAATAAAATTCCCATTAGTAAAGAAACACCAGAACCATGATCGTGACCTTCGTGACCCATTTCTGCAGGTAAACTTAAGGGAATACCTTCGATAAAGGAATGAATTGAAAGTGAAACAAATAGAACCAGCGGGAATTTGTGTTTGTTGTGATGATGCACGTGACCATGCTCAATTCCTCCTGAAAAATATTCTAGAAATAGTTGTACTAAAAAACCTAATAGAACATAAATTCCTATTTTTTCAGAATGGTCGTGGTACAATTCTGGTAAAAAGTGCGCAAAAGCTATCGCTAACAAAAAACCGCCGCTAAAAGCAAGTAAAATTTTAATGATCTTTTTTTGATTCAGTGAAGTCAATGCGTCGACGATTAATCCGCCTACAACAACCGCTGCAAGTAATAAACTTATTTGTATGAAAATATTCATCGTTTTTTGGCGATTAAGATTAAACGAGGAGAATTGTTTTCATCAAAATTATTCAAGTTGTAGTCTCCAAAAATTGCTATTAATTCAAAATTTGCTTGTTCTAACAAGTGTTTAAAATCGCCTAAAAAAAGTGCTTGAACTCTTTCTGTGAATGAATATGTTTCTGCTTTATCCTCAAAATTTATTTGTTTAAAAATGTGTTTTCCAGAGAAGGAACGTTTGATGTTAAAAACAGTATTTTCCATTGTTTTTGTTTCTTCCAATACCAATTCTTGAGTCACTTTTTGAGCGTTCATAAAGTCGATTACTAGTGTTCCTTTGGGATGAAGCATTTCATTTATGGAATTCAGAACCTTTAAATTATCGCTTTCTTGATCAAAATACCCAAAACTCGTAAATAAATTAAAAATGAAATCGAATTTCTCATTTTTATATACCTCGCGCATGTCATGAACATCAAATTTTAAACCTTTATTTACAAAGTTTGATTGTGCCTCTGAAATACTAGTTGGTGCTAAATCTAATCCCGTTACATCCAGTCCAAATTTGCTCAAAAAGAAGGCATGTCGTCCTTTTCCACAGGCTAAATCTAAAACTTTTTGGTGTTGTTTTAAATCTAGGTATTTTACTAAATTTTGGATAAAAAGCTCGGCTTCTTTTAAATCTCTATTTGCATAAAGTTTGTGGTAAAATGGACTATCAAACCAACTTGCAAACCAATTGTTTTCGCTACTATTTTCGTTCATGATCTAAGACAAAAGTACATTTTTATGTTTATTAATTGGCATCTGTACAGTATAAATTTCTATTTTTTTCATGAAAATGAAACTTTTTTTCTATAAAGTAGTAAAATCTATCGACAATTTTTTATATTTGCCAGTCATCTAGCGTAAACATGGAATTAGGTAATATCTATAATCTTTATAAAACAATGGAGCAAGAGAATATCTTGTTGTCATTTAAGGGTGTTGTAACCTCGGATTTACTTACATCTGTTTTACAAATCATGGAAACCAAAATGGATTACATGGAGGAAAGTCCCAAAACGAAAAAGAAAGTTTTTAATGTTTTGGTTGAATGTCTTCAGAATTTGTACCACCATATTGACGTTAATGATGAAAATGCTGCCGAGCAGCGAAAATTAATTGAACAAAAATCCGCTCTTTTTTTGATTGCCAAAGAGGGAGATTTTTTTCAGATTAGAACAGGAAATTATGTTGACAAAGAAGCTGCTCATGAATTAAGTGAGAAACTTGAAAAAATTAACGGAATGGACAAAGATCAATTAAAACAGTATTATCAAGAGGTTTTAAGTAATGGAACTTTGTCTGATAAAGGTACAGCAGGACTTGGAATGATTGACATTGCTAGAAAGTCAGGAAATAAATTAGAATATCAACTTTTAGACGTGAATGATAAAACAAGTTTTTTCTGTCTAAATGTAAAAATAGATTAATAACACACAGTATAAAAACACATGGAAAATTTAATTTTAGAAGGATCAGCTAAAACACCGTCAGTAACATTTAATGCAGGAGAAGGTAAATTGGAATTAAAAGGGCGTTCAATTCCTGAAAATTCTGTTGAATTCTATAAGCCTTTAAATGATTGGATTGATTCGTATGGTTCAAGTCCGAAGGCTGCTACTGTGGTAGATATTAAATTGGAGTATTTCAATACTTCTTCTTCGAAATGTATTTTGGATTTATTCAAAAAATTGGAGGGAATAAATGGAAAAGGTACAGATGTGAGTATCAATTGGTACTTCGAAGAGGATGATGAAGATATGGAAGAAGCAGGAGAGGATTATCAAGCGATAATTTCTTTGCCTTTCAAAATTATTGAGGTAGAGGAAATCTAACATTTTCAATTTTAATAGCTATGTTCCGCTGAGAAATCGGAGTAGCATACATAAATATACCAAATTGACATCAATCGGGATAACTGGAGGTATTGGATCAGGCAAGTCAACTATTTGCAAGATTCTTGAGACCTTGGGTTATCCCGTTTTTTATGCAGACAATGCTGCAAAGAAAAACATGCTTGAAAATTTAGATTTAATTAGTGCCATTGTTGGAACATTTGGAGAAAAAGCCTACATCGATAAACAACTCAATCGCAATTATTTGTCTCAACAAATTTTTTCTAAGCCAGAATTAAAGGGAAAATTAAATTCCTTGGTTCATCCAACCGTTTTCCAGTCCTTTGAGAAATGGAAATTGGAACAAAAATCTCAGCTTGTTTTTAATGAGTCAGCACTTTTATTTGAAACAGGTTCTTATACTCGTTTTGACAAAATTTGGTTAGTGCTTGCCGACGAAGAAACAAGAATAAAACGAGTAATGGGAAGGGATAAGAGTCAGCGTGAAGAGGTAATTTCCCGCATAAAAAGTCAACTATCGGATGAAGAAAAAATGAAATTTCCTTGCGATATTATTTGTAATGGTGAAAATGATTTTGTGCTCGAAAGAGTTTTTGAATTACTACAACAAAACCTAGTTAGTTAAATCATTGACCAAATTTTTGGTAAAAAAATGATTAAGGCAACACTAATTGAAAAAATACTTGAAATTAGTACAGCTCCTGCCGCAATGTCTTTGAGGATTTTAATTTCTGGTCTAATTTCCTTTGTAATTAAGTCAGCGAGCTTTTCAATGGAGGAATTTACTGCCTCTGTGGTAAAAACCAATGCTGAGCAGATTAAAATTGTTATCCATTCAAATTTCGATAAACCTATAAAAAAGGAAGCGGCCAATAATAATACAAATAGCAAAAGGTGAATTTGAAAATTTCGGTCTTTTTTTAGTAGAAAAAATAAACCTTCAAAGGCTACTTTGAACTTCCTTAAAAATGACATTCACTTAATAATTTTTAAAACTTTCAGTAAAGAAAACGCTATCACGATCTAAATTTCCTGCCAACTTTTCTTTAAATTCAGCGCGTTTACTTTCTTCAATACAATCAGAAGGAATGGAAATTTGTAATTCTTTGATGTAATCAAAAAAGATACTTTGTTGATGCTTGTCTACTTTTCTTAAACCTTTAAAATAAACAATTTTAATATCTCTATCTGCAATAACAAGTGCTTTGGATGTTAGACCAACTCGAAATAAATTTTTGCTTTTTGTAATGAATGCAAACAATAGGTGGTCAATTCCCAAGAATGCATAAACCAATACAACTGGAAGAGCAAAGGGCGTGATCGTATACAAAGCGTAAGCTAAAAAGAAATGTAAAAGAGCTTCTAAATACAAATAAAGCATGGCTTGCTTGTATCTATTTTTGTCCATGTTGGTATTCCACTGAAAACGTTTGATTTGGTTTGCCAGACGAATTCCCATCCAACGACGGATTGAGCGTCGAATCCCTACAACAAATATCATTCCCGCCATTCCATAAAAGATTTCAAGTTTATAGGGCATATTTGCACCTGATAGACGTAAAAATTCTATAGGAATATCAAATCCGATAATTATTGAAAAAGAAATTATCGGAAATGATAAAATAAGGATGAGAATATTAATAAATTTGTTCATTCACTTTTAAGAGTTAACAGAAATGGATTGAATTTGTTTCAATTTTCGCTGGTATTCTTCAATTTTTCTTTTTGCACTTTCAATTTTATTTTCAACTTCTTTTTTCAAAGCATCAGCTCCTTTTGAATTTGCGAAAAAGCCTAAATTGTTTTCAAATTGGTTGATTTCTGCTTTTAAATTAGCGATATTTTGTTGTAAATCACGTTTTTCTTTATCAATCAATTTGTCAGCATTTGGATTTGCTTTTAAAGAATCCATTTTTGCTTCAAAGTAAGCTTTTCCTTTTTCAGCACCTTCAAGCTTCAATTTTGAATAATGTGCATCAATAGCAGTTTTATAAGCATTGTAAACTTGATCTTTTTCTTTGAAAGGAACTTTTCCAATCGCATTAAATTCTGCTGAAAATGCTCGTAAATCTTCAAGTGTTTGTTTTTTATCTTCACCCGCTTGGTAAGCTTCAATTTTAGCAATTAAATCCAATTTTACGGCCAAATTTTGCTCGTTTTCTTTGTCTGCTTCTGCAAAATGTCTTTGTTTGGAATTGAAAAACGAATCGCAAGCACTTCTAAATTCTTTCCAAAGAACTTGCTCCAATTTTTTACCAGCATGACCTAAGTTTTTCCATTCTTGTTGTAACTTCACCAAAGTGTGGCTTGTTTCTTTCCATTCTTTGGATTCGCGTAAGGCATTTGCTTTTTCGATCAAAGCTTTTTTCTTATCAGCAATTTTGTCGTTTTCTGCTCTTAATACGGAATAAAATGCTTTCTTTTTTTCAAAAAATTCATTGCAAACAGCTCTGAAAGCTTGCCATAGTTCTTCATTTTCCTTTTTTGTTCCAAATCCGATTTCTTTCCATTTATTTTGGAATTGCAATAAAATTTGTGTTTTATCCTCCCACTCTTTGGTGCCATTTACTGCTGAAATGTCATTTAAAAAGGACTTTGCTTCCTCTAAAAGGGCTGATTTTTTCTCAATATTTAATCGTAATTCTTCACGTTTTCCCTCATAAAATTCATGAATTCGAGCGTAAATAGCTTTTACTGATTCCCAGTATTCGTTTTTAATCGATTCCCATTCATCTTGAACTACAGGGCCGATTTCGTCAAATTCATTTTGAAGTGATTTGATGGCAGATTCAATTTCTTTGATAGATTCAACTGCAAAAAGTGCCTTGATTTTTGCAATCAATTCTTTCTTCAATTGAGAATTTCTCTTTAAATCATGCTCTTTTAATTCACGGTAAATTTTTAAATTAAAAAAGAATGATTCTAATAATTTGGAGTACTCATTTTGTATGTCTTGACGTTGATCCCTTGGAATGTCGCCAATGGTTTTCCATGTTTCATGAATTTCTTTGTAACTTGCTACTGCTACACCGATATTTTCTTCCTCTTGAATAAGTTTACGTAAACGTTCAATTAAGTTTTTCTTCAAACGTAAATTTGCTTCTTGCTCTAGTTTTTGGGCAGATAATAAAGATGTTTTACGATTTTTATATTCATTGTAAATTTCGTAAAATTCTTCTTTAATAGCATCATCCTTGCTAGGTTCTTCTTGCTCTAAACGATCGTTTTCTGTTTCAAGTAATTCTACCTGACGCAAACGCTCTTCTTCGATTAAGAAATCTTGAAACTTAGATTTAAGTTCGTTAATTTCTGTATTTACAGATAAAATATCTTCCGCAGCAGCTAAAGTTTTTATTTTTTCAAGAAATTCATTTTTTTCCATTATCCTACTTGAATAGTCATTTCAAAATTCGCCAACGAAACAAATTGTTGGATTCTATTGTCTAAGTCTGTTTGATTAATTTCAGTTAATCTTTCTGTTCCAAATTTTTCAACACAGTATGAAGCTAAGGATGAACCAGCAATAACAGCTCTTTTCATATTTTCGAAAGAAATATCATCCGTGCTAGCTAAATAACCCATAAAACCTCCAGCAAATGTGTCTCCTGCTCCAGTTGGATCAAAAACTTCCTCTAATGGTAAACCTGGTGCGCAAAACATTTTTTCTTCATGAAACAATAAAGCTCCGTGTTCACCTTTTTTGATGATTAAATATTTAGGACCCATTTCACGAATGATTTTTGAAGCTTTCGCTAATGAACTAACCCCGGAAAGTTGTCTTGCTTCCTCATCATTGATGATTAGTAAATCGATTACTTTTAAAGTTTCTCTTAAATCATCCATGGCAATATCCATCCAAAAGTTCATCGTGTCCATTGCAATCAATTTTGGACGAGTTGTCAAACGATCAACAACCGTTTTTTGAACTTGTGGAGTTAAATTTCCTAACATTAAATATTCAACACCTTGGTATGAAGCTGGAATAATTGGATCGAAGTGCTCCAATACATTCAATTCGGTAATCAAAGTGTCACGAGAGTTCATGTCATTGTGGTATTTTCCAGACCAGAAAAAAGATTTTTCACCAATTTTTATTTGTAGACCTTCTAAATCTACACTTCTTGATGACAATAAATCCAACATCGATTGAGGAAAGTCATCACCAACTACTGCTACGATCTTTTGATCTTTTTCAAAAAACGAAGCTGCAATTGCGATAAATGTACCAGCACCACCGATTATTTTATCTGTTTTTCCAAAAGGAGTTTCAATCGCATCAAAGGCTACACTCCCCACAGTTAATAAACTCATATTAAATTTTTAAAATTAGAATGCAAAGGTAGTGATTTTCTGCTTATTGTTTTCTTTTTAGCACTAAATAAAACTTGCTTTTAAAGAAAGTTTTATCTGCTCTGCTTAACAAATGGAGTTTTTACAAATTTCCAAACGAATTTATACAAAATGAAACTTATAAGTGTTCCCAAAATTGCTCCTCCGATTAAGTCTGTGAAATAATGAACGCCTAAATACATTCGAGAAAAACAAACCAGAAGAGCAATTAAAAACAATACAGCACTTATTTTACTAAAAATCTTCCGAAAAACTAAAAAGAAGGTACTTGCCAAAACAAAGAAATTTGCTGCATGAGAAGAGACAAAGCCATATTGGCCACCAGTATAAAAGTTGCCTTTTGAAATTTCGTACAAATGCAGCTGATCTTTCAATAATAAATTGTGTGTTGGGCGATATCGTTGAACTACATTTTTGAGTGCGTAAACTGATAAGGAGTCTGCAACTGCGATGCACAAAACTACAAAGGCAAGAAACAAAATCGCAAATTTTAAGTTGTATTTACGATAAATAATATAAAACAGAAAGAAATAGAGTGGAATCCAAGTGATTTTTGCTGAAATCCACCACATAATTTCATCCAAAAATGGGGTGTGTAAACCGTTTATCGTTAATACTAATTGTTGGTCAATATTTTCAATAAATTCAATCATTCAGTTTTTTCCAAATCAAATCTTTTAGTTCATCTAAGCCTTGTTTTGCTAATGAAGAAATAAATAGATGAGGTATTTTTGGCAATTCTTTTGATATTTCAGCTTTTAGTTCATCATCCAACATGTCTGATTTTGTTATTGCTAAAATGCGATCTTTGTGCAGCAATTCTGGATTATATTGTTCTAACTCATTCAGTAAGATACGGTATTCATTTTGAATATCATCAGAGTCTGCAGGAATCATAAAAAGTAACAAAGAATTTCGTTCAATGTGTCTCAAAAACCTCAAACCAATTCCTTTTCCTTCGTGAGCTCCTTCAATAATTCCAGGAATATCCGCCATGATAAAAGAGCGATAATCTCTGTATTTTACAATTCCAAGATTTGGTCTTAGGGTTGTAAATGCGTAATTCCCGATTTCAGGTTTAGCATCCGACAAAACAGATAAAAGTGTACTTTTTCCAGCATTTGGAAAACCTACTAAACCAACATCAGCTAAAACTTTTAATTCTAAAATCTTCCAACTTTCGCGACCTTCTTCACCTGGTTGAGCATGCTCAGGGGTTTGGTTGGTAGAGGATTTAAAATGACTATTTCCTCTTCCACCTCTTCCGCCAGGAATTAAAATCTTTTCTTCGCCGTCAGCAGTGATTTCAAATAAAATTTCATTAGTTTCAGCATCTCTTGCTAATGTTCCAATAGGAACTTCAATGTATTTATCATGACCTTGAGAACCTGTTTTCATGTTTCCAGAACCATGCGCACCGTGACCAGCTTTCACATGTTTTTGAAATTTAAGATGTAATAAGGTCCACAATTGTGAATTTCCTTTCAATATTATGTGACCACCGCGACCGCCATCACCACCATCAGGACCACCTTTAGGAATGTATTTTTCACGACGGTAATGTGTAGAGCCACCTCCACCATTTCCAGAAGTACCATGAATTTTTACGTAATCAACGAAATTATCGGAAGCCATTGTTTGAATTGAAAATTAACCGCAGTGCGGAGTTAAAAATTGATATTGATGCCTAAATTTATTAATTATATGCATTAATTTGTTGCAAAGTTACAAAAAAGTAGGCAATTTTATTAGAAAAGTTTAAATCCAAAGTTTCATAAAATACATTTTCAACTTTTACAGGAAATCATTACGTCCATTTAAAGTGTCGTATTTATTCAAACTTCTACTTAAAACCAATAAAAATTAATTTTCCTGTTTACCTTTATGCTTTTTAGACATTATACTACAAAAGCAAACAAATGCAGGAAATTAATTTAAAAGAACTTTACCGTAGGTGGCCACTCGTAAGACGAGAATTAAAGTCTATTGGGTGCATGGGTTCTAATGCAGAAGATTGAATTACCTTGGTTGGATAATTAACTGGGTATATTAAAAAATTTAAAACTTAAAACTAACTCCTCCCATGACTTGAAATCCTTGTACAGGGTAATTGTACCAACGATTGTAGCGTTGCGCCACAAAATTATTGAATTGCAAAAAGGCTGAAATCTTTTCATTGTATTTGTAGTCTGCACCAAGATTGAAGTCTGGAATAAAACCTAATTTTTTCGCAAATTGTAAGTTTTCCTCATAATCACTTTCTTCTTTTGAGTAAACTTGTGCATACCTTCCGCCTTCTAAATTTAAGTCAAAAGTAAATTTGAATTTTTCTTGGAAAAGGTAAGATGCACGTGCTATGAATTGAATTTGAGGAAGATTCCACGCATAAATATTGTTTTTTGCTTGGTAGGAATTAAAAATTCCAATTCCTTCAATTTTTAAGTCTTCGCTTTGTTGGTAAATTAATGAAGCTGAAATCGTTGCGCTGTTTACATCGTCGTAAATTACTCTGAATTGATTTCCTCTTGCATAAAGGGTGTCATTCACAAATAAAGCTTTGTCTTTATAAATCCCGAAACTTGCATTGACATTAAACATCATGGTGTTTGAAAGTGTTCCCTTTAAACCAAGTTTTCCAGCAATCACATTGTTTTCGTTTCTTAACACAACATTAGATAAAATAAATTCATTTTCACGACTTAATGTTTTGAAAGTGTTTTGTTTTAAGCCTCCTTTAATTTCCAAGTATGGAATCAAAATGTCGTCGAATAGAGAATATTTCAATTCGATGTCGGGGAAAATATGAACAGTTGTTTTTGAATCCACTTTTTCTTTGATGGAATTCAATGCCAAATTAGCTCCAAATTTTATTTTTAAACGGTTATTTTTGGCATAAGTAGTAATATTAGGCGAAAGATTGAAAATAAAATTTGTATTTACCATTCCAGTGTCGAGACTTGTAATTGAATCACCAAAAACACCATATTTATAGGAATTTAAAAATAGCGAGGCATCTAAGTTGAAAATTTCTTTTCCTCTTTTGTACCAAGTTTTAGTATTTAGATTGAGTAAATTTTCTCTTCCATACCAATCTTGTAAAGCACTTTCATTTGATTTTTTGTCTTGAAAATAATTGTATTTCAAATTTATCAAATAATTCAAATTCAAACTGTCTTTTTTATGCTCACCGTAAGATAAACTTGTCCCAAAATCTGTAAATCGTTGTGCGATGCTGTCTTTTGGTGTGTTTTCATTTCTAATTCCGTATTGATGTAAACCAAAACTTGAAAAATTTATTCCAGCTTCCATTGTTTTTTTGACATCGTTATTTTTCCCGAAAAGACTTAAATTTGTTCTATCATATTGTGAAGGCGCATAATCTTTGATTGAACTTACAGAAGAAAGGTGTTTCAGATGCACTCCATACAAATATTTTCTTGAACGGTTGCTGTTGTAATAAACTTCCGCTAAAGGCATAAATTTGCTTCCAATTCCAACTTTTGCGAAGCCATTGTAAATATCAGGTAAGTTATCAATCAATTTTATTTTGGCTGATTTGATGGTGTCCAAGGCAAAAGTTGTCTCGTATTTTAATGAAAGCAATGGGTACTTAATTTCCGAATATGGAATAATTGTATCAATCAAACTTGGAACCTTCGTGATTCTATATGCTGGTTCAATTTCTCGATTTCCAGAAACCTCTAAATTTACCTCTTGGGAAAAAACTCCTCCCTGAAAAGCCAAACATAGCAAAAGAAGAAAATTTATTTTCATTCTCACACTTTTCATTTTAATGTTTTTAGTTGACATATATTTTTATTTCAATATTTTATTCTAATTGTTGTTTGAGCCTAGTTGTATTAGTTCAGCGAAGTTTCTTGTTGATTGAGCGAAGTCGAAACCAACATTTATTACTTTGTTTTCCACTTTACTCAATCTCCTCTATTCTTAATTCTTCACTTTTAACTCTTAACTTTTCACCCTTCACTCTCAACTCTCATCACTCCTTAATCTCAATAACCGTTGTTCCAGGATCTTTCACATCTTTTGGTTTATTTTTCACCTGCATCAATTCATCCCAAAGTTGATTTGCATCCAATAAAATTCCATCGTCTTGATTAGGATAATTGTCCAATACCGATTTTAATGTGTATTCTGCTTGAAACAAATCTTTTTTCGCGATCAAAATTTTTGTTTGTAATATTAAAGCCTTTGCAACCCAATAATCATAGGCTGGTTTCATTTTCAAAAGTTCACGTACTTCTGTTTCAGCCTTTGCAAAATCACTAGCATTGTATTGAATTTCTGCTAAACAATATTTCGATTCTGCGGCGAAAATTGAAGTCGTGTTTTTTATCACCCAAGCCAAGGTTTTTTGTGCATCCTCAGTTTTATTTAAACGAAATTGCGAAATTCCTTTTGCGAATTCTGCCTCCAATTTGATATTATTACTAATTTGCGTATTCGATAATACTTTGAAGCTATAATCTAAAGCATCTGCCCAGTTTTCTAATAAGAAATTACAACGCATTGCACCAATCTGAGAATTATACAATACATCAGGTTTAGTGCTCAATTTTTCTAGTTTTAAGTAGTAAGGTAAGGCATCGTTATACATTGATTTATTGTAAAAATATTTCGAAACTCGAATGGCAGCCAGTTCGGTAAAATCAGTCGTTGGTTTTTCTAAAACATGCTTGTAAGTTAGCATTGCTAAACTATCTTTCCCTGTTCGGTAGTAAGAGTTTGCCAAATAGGATTTTATTTCTATTTCGTATTTTCCTTTCGGGAATTTTGTCAAATACTTGTTTAGTTCTGAAATTGACTCTTGGAAGGCACTGTCTAAATAGGGTTCAATCGCCGAATTGTAGTATACTTCTTCTTGATCGTCCATCGTAAATTCAGCACATGGATATTTAGTGACAAGCGCATCAACAAGTTCTGGTGTACGTTTTGCCTTGTATATTTCAACAATTCCTTTTAAAGCTTTCGCACAAGTTTTACGGTTTGATTCATATTTTTCGAGAATCTTTGTATACATTTCCTCCGATTCAGTATATTTCTTTTCTTTGAAATAAATATCTGCAATTTCTATTTCCGCATCTTTGGTAAGATTTGAAGTGGGATAATCTTTGACCAATTGAGTAAAGTATTTAAATGCAATTCCATCTTGATTTTTATAACGGTAACTTAGTCCAACTTCATAAATGGAAACAACAATGTATTTTGATTTTGGATAATTATTTACAATGTCAATTAATTGCTTGATTTTGTTTTCAGTATCATTTTTATAGCCATAAGTTTTTGCTAAAAAGAACAAGGCTTTGTCTTGGTTCATGTAGTTAAAATCAAGTGCTTCTTGATAGTATTTAATAGCTAAATCATTTTGTTTTGTGGTATAATATAAATCTGCCAATCGCAATAAAACGTCTGCTTTTTGCTCCTTATAAGCTTTATCCATATTCGTTGGAATGGGCTCTTGCAAATACAATCTAAAATATTCTATGGCGTCGGGTAATTTTTGTTTTTGTATGAAGGCATACGCCAGGTTATACATGGCATCTTTTCGATGAGGAGAAAGGGCACTCCCAGGAGTTGCCACGTATTCTTTATAACTTGTGATGGCTTTGTCGATCTTTTTTTGCAAAAAATAAATTTCAGATGTCCAATATTTAGCATTGTTGCTGATTTCATCATCGATTGCAAATTTATTAGTTAACTCAAATGCTGCGATTGCTTGGTCATATTGTGTTTTTTGAAATAATTCGACTCCGTGATTGTAAGCAATAATTTGATAAGCAGATTTTAAACGGATATTTTTATCTTCGATTTTATCTAGCGACTTTAAAGCCTTTGCATAATTATTTGTTTGTGTAAAAACGTTCAATAAATACTCGTAAACTTCCTTCTTTCTGTCGGAATCAGGATATTTTTCAAGATATAATTCCAAGGCTTCAATTGCTTCGTCATAAGGGTTAATGTCCAGTTTGTAAGATAAAATGGCATAATTATACAAAGCATCTTCTTGAATTTTTTCATTTATCGCAATAACAGACGCCTGCTCAAAGGCAGTTCGAGCGTAGGCATTATTGCCTAGTTTTAAGTAACATTCTGCCACGTGATACAAGGCAATTTGTCCCAAAGAATCTTTTGTTTTTGCTACTTTATCATAAAGTTGAATCGCTTTATCGTAGTTTAAACTTTTATAATATGCATACGCAAGTTGATAATCATCTTCACGTTTTGTCTTAACTTGTTTATTGAATTTCTCTAAGTACGGAACAGATTCGTCAAAACGTTTTAATTCGTAATATGCGTCACCGATTAGATGTGTCATTTCTAAAAGTGTATTTCCAGATGCACTGTCTAAGTATTCAGGACCTTTTGCAATTACGTCTTCGTAACTTCCTAAACGGTAATAAATTTGAATAATGTAGTTTTGTGCAATTTGTTTAAAACTTGGATTCTTTACCAATTTTTCGAAACCTTCTAAGGCAGATTGATAAGAACCATCTTGGTAAGCAATGTGTGAAAAATAGTACAAAGATGCTGGCGCATAAGAAGAATTTCCATCTTTCACTTCATAAAATCCACTTCTTGCTTCTTTGAAATTTCCAAGTTCAAAGTTTGCATAAGCCATTTTGAAAAAATATTCATCGTAATCGGCTTTTTGAATATTGAATTTTGTAAGTTGATTAAACCAAATTAAACTTGTTTTGTAATCTTTCTTTTGGTAATAATATTTCCCAATCCTAAAATAAATTAGGTGTTTGTAGATGCTCTCAGGATAATTCCTATTAAAACTTTCAAGTAAGTCAATCGCATCATTGTTGAATAATTCTAGTGCTGAAACTCCTTCGTAATATAAAGCTTTGATGTAGTACGGATCATTTGTTTCTTTGCATGCGTTTAGAAAATTCCTAAATTCGATTCGAGCAGCTGCGAATTGCATTTTATCAAAAAGTTCTTCTGCACGATAAAAATTTTCATATTTCGAATCGTATTTTGAACTTGTTTGAGAAAAACAATTAGAAGTAAACATACTGAATAACAGTAAACTAACAACAATTAGTTGTTTCAATAAATATCTTGACTTCATAACAAAAATTGTCATTTGAATGTGTTTTTTATTTAAAATAATGTTTTGAGGTACTAAAAAATGTACATTTCTTACCCAACATAACAATTGCATAAAATTACGTTACATTATCCTGTAATTTTTAAGGAAAATTAAAACTTTTACACGCTAGAATGTTGAGAGATTTTTTAGATCTTATTACTTAATCTCTCATTGGTTTATCAATGTTTTTTTTGTGTTTTTAAAGTTTGTGGGCACTTTTATTTGTTTTAAAAAATTAATTTTTATAAATTTGTAGTAAGTCGATGAAAATTTAAATTATTTATAATGAAGCAAATTTCTTTTACCATACAAGAAAATGAATTTCAAATCTTTATGGAATTTCTGAAGAATCTTAGTTCCGTTAAAAATTTGAATTCAAAAGACATTAACTTAGAAGATGAGATAAATTTTCCAAGCATGACAATAAATGAAATCATTGAAAGAGTAGGTCTAGCAGCTGAGGAAATTAAAAATGGTGACACCGTTTTACATGATGAGTTTGTTAAACAGTTTAAACAATGGCAATAGGCCTTAATCATTATCAAATTTCTTGGACTAAGTTAGCTTTAAAGGATATACGAAAGGTTTATAAATTTTATTCAAGAATTGCATCTCCTGAAATTGCGAAAAAAATTATCTTTCCTATTTTCGCTAAGGTGAAAACTATATCAAAAAAACCATTAATTGGGTAATTAGAAGAAAGCTTATTACATTTTAATAGAGGTCATAGATATTTAGTTTGTAATCATTTAAAAATCATTTACATATTTGAGAACAATATTGTTTTTATTACGCATGTTTTTGATACAAGGCAAAATCCAAGTAAGTTGAAGTAATTTAATCTGACAAAGTTTTACACGTAGGCTTGTTAAGAGAATTAGTTTTTAAATAATTTCTATCCATTAATTTTTACGAAATTTGAAACATATTAAATTCCAAGTTTAGCAAATGTCAAATTCAGCTGTAATTTCTATTAAAGATGCTCAAATATTCCAACGCGAAGAATTGGTTTTGAACAACATCAATTTCGAATTGAAAGAAAATGAAATCGTTTATTTAATTGGAAAAACTGGAAGTGGAAAAAGTAGTTTACTGAAAACCTTATTTGGTGAGTTGCAATTGAAAATTGGGAAAGGTTCGGTCGCTGGCTACGATTTATTGACATTAAAGAAAAGTGAAATTCCATTTTTGCGTCGAAAGATTGGAGTTGTTTTTCAAGATTTTCAGCTTTTGATGGATCGAAATGTGTGGGAAAATCTAAAATTTGTGATGCAAGCAACCGCATGGAAAGACAAAACTTTGATGCAAAATAGAGCCATGGATGTTTTAAAGATGGTTGGTTTGGAACACAAATTTAACACGATGCCCCACGCACTTTCAGGAGGAGAACAACAACGAGTTGCCATCGCAAGAGCGCTGCTTAACAAACCAGAATTAATTCTTGCAGATGAGCCAACTGGAAATTTAGATCCTGAAACTTCAGAAGAAATTATGCGTATTTTAATAGCTGTTGCAAAAGAAGCAAAATCATCTGTAGTGATGGCAACACATGATATGTCGATGGTTGAGAAATTCCCTGGACGCATTATCCGCGTTGAAAATGCAGGATTAAAAGAAATTGATCACTTAAATTCTTTTGACCCGTTCAAGACATTTTTACAAGAGTAGATCCAAGTGTTGCACTAATAACCTGAGTTCGATTATTAACAATCTGATTGTCAATAACTTATCGTAAATCCTTATAAATAAGTGAAATACTTTTAGTATCTTTAATGTGTTGAATATTAACGATTTAAACTAAAATTATGTATTTCACTCAGGATAAAATTACGGAAATTTTTTATTTAAGCGATGAATTTTGTAAAGAATTTAAAAAATCTATTGACGGACATTTAATTGGAAATGCAGCTAAAAGAAAGCCAAAAATGGAGTATAGTGAAGTGATTACAATTTTGATTATTTTTCATGGTATGCAGTTCAAAAACTTAAAGCATTTTTATTTGAATTATGTTCAAAAACATCTAACTCATTTGCTTCCAAATACAGTTTCTTACAACTGTTTTGTTGAACTTTCTCAACAGGTGAGTTTGCCAATGACTATCTTTTTGAAAACATGTTGTTTAGGAACCTGAGTTCGATTATTAACAATCTGATTGTCAATAACTTATCGTAAATCCTTATAAATAAGTGAAATACTTTTAGTATCTTTAATGTATTGAATATTAACGATTTAAACTAAAATTATGTATTTC
>JBIKSI010000067.1:0-18161 GCA_044348665.1 Crocinitomicaceae bacterium | reverse complement strand
TTACCAAAGTCAGCTATTGAGGAGGTTTCGGTAATTACTGGAGGTTTACCTGCAAATTATGGTGATGCGACTGGAGGTATTATCTCTGTTACAACACGTGGACCTTCTTCAAAGTTTTTCGGTAGTGCTGAATTGGTTACTTCTGGTTTTTACTTTAAAGGTGAGGATGAAAACGGATATGATGGTAAAGTTATCGGCTTAGATAAATATGGTTACAACTTATTTGAAGGGATGCTTTCTGGTCCACTTTGGATGCAAAGAGATTCTACAGGTAAGAAAACAAAACCAAGATTAGGATTCTTGATTTCAGGTAATATCACAGATCAATTAGATGGTCGTCCTCTTGCTGGTGGTGATTATAGAATCAAAAAGGAAGTTAGAGATGAATTATTGGAAAATCCTTTAAGACCAACTGGTTTAGGTTTCGGTACCTTTCATAATGCAAATTTCTTGAAAGCTGATGATTTTGAACAAGTTGATTGGAGAATGAATGCTAGAAACACGACTGTCTCTGCTTCTGCAAAAATTGATGTGAATACAGGTCCTTCTATGAACCTTACCTTTGGGGGGTCATTAAACTACAGTACTGGTAAAGCTTATTCAAGAACAGGTGCTTTATTAAACTTTACAAATTTCGGAACTACTAATTCTTTAGATTATAGGTTTTATGGTCGTTTAACTCAACGTTTTACAAATAATCAAGAAGGTTCTAGTTCTAAAATTAAAAGTGCTTTTTATTCCTTAATGGTCGATTATTCAAAAACTTTTGATGAGTCCTTTGATGACAATCATGGATATGATGTATTTAAATATGGACATGTTGGTACATTCAAAACAACCAAAATTAAAACTCACGCCGCGCAAGATTTTAATGGGGACGGAAATGATGACTATTTCGAACACAATGGTTTTAGAGATGTTGTTGTAGATTTTACTCCTTCTGAAACGAATGCTGCGTTAGCTGCAATCACTACTCAATATTATAATATTTACGAAGGTAGTCCAGTTGGGAACTACGAAAATTTATTCCAAATTCAACAAGGAAATGGTCTAAGAAATGGGGATGCTCCGCAATCTGTTTATGGTTTATGGAATAATATTGGTACTCCTTATAACGGATTTGGTAAAACTGAAAATGATCAATTTCGTGTAACAGGTTCTGGATCAGTGAATATCGGTGATCACTCAATTTCTTTAGGATTTGAGTTTGAACAACGTACTGATAGAAGCTGGGGTTCTGGTCTAAATGGACCAATCGGGATTTGGACTATTGCACGTCAATTGGCTAACTTCCATATTACTGAGTTGGATAAAAATTCAATCACAGAATATCAAAAAGGTACGTTTAGATACCTTGATTATGATAGATTAAATACTGGTTATGCTTCTACTTCTGGTACTGGTGAGTATGGAGGTCAGGGTGGTAAATTTGATGAAAATGGTAATCCTGTGTTGGATAACCAATCATTTTTTGATTACAATTTAAGAAGCGCTCTAGGTTTAGATGTTGCTGGTCAAGATTTTCTTGATATCGACGCGTATGATCCAGGCATTATGAACTTAGGGATGTTTACTCCTGATGAATTATTGAACAGTGGAAGTACTTATATTTCTTATTACGGTTTTGATCATACAGGTAAAAAAGTTAAAGGAAAAACGGATATACAAAAGTATTTCAATGAATTTGATGAAAATGGTAATTACAAAAGATTTGTGGGTGCTTTTCAACCAATTTATATCTCTGGTTACTTAATGGATAAATTTGCATTTAATGATATCGTTTTTAACGTAGGTTTACGTGTCGATGTATTTGATGCAAATCAGCCAGTTTTAAAGGATAAATATTTGGTTTACAATGCAAAAACGGCGGGTGAAGCTAGGTCATTAAAAGCTGGAAGTGCTAATTCTTACAATTGGGTAGAGATTCCAGATGTTATTGGTGATGATTACACTGTTTATGTGAATGATGTCAATAATCCAACTGCAATTAATGGTTTTAGATCTGGGGATATTTGGTATAATGCAAATGGTATCGAAGTAGAAGATGCGCGTGTATTACGTGGGGCTGCTGGTATCGCACCATGGTTAGAAGACCCTACACAAACACGAGTAAATGCTGAGGCTTTTGAAGATTATAAACCTCAAGTTAGTGTTATGCCTCGTGTTGCTTTTTCGTTCCCAATTTCAGAAGAAGCTTCATTCTTTGCACATTATGATATCCTAACTAAACGTCCTACTTCAGGATTTAGATTTGACCCAGTTGACTTTCAGTTCATCGAAGCGAGAAACGAAATTATTAATAATCCAAACTTGAAACCAGAAACAACAATTGATTATGAATTAGGTTTTCAACAAGTATTATCTAAAACATCTTCGATAAAAATTTCAGCATTCTACCGTGAGCAAAGAAATAATGTTCAATTGATTAATGTTTTTGAGGCTTATCCTAACTCATACAGAACCTTTGGTAACCGTGATTTTGGTACAGTTAAAGGTATGACGGTTTCTTATGACTTAAGAAAAACTGGTAATTTCAGAATGACAGCTGCCTATACAATTCAGTTTGCTGATGGAACAGGTTCTAATGCTGCATCTGCTTTAAGTTTAATTAATGCGGGGCAACCAAATTTACAAACTATTTTCCCTTATGATTATGATCAAAGACATGCCTTTGCAATTACTGCTGATTATAGATATGGAGAAGGTGCAGACTACAATGGGCCAATGATTAAAGATTTTGCGATATTTGAAAATACAGGATTGAATATCGTTACTAACATTTATTCAGGTTCTCCATACTCTTCGCAAAATCAAATTACAAATGATGCTGCTATTAATCCTTTGTCTGCTGGTCTATCAGGAACAACGAACGGTTCTAGATTACCTTGGCAATATAGATTAGATTTGCAATTAGATAGAACATTTGACCTTGAATTTGGAAAAGAAGAATCAAAGAAGAAAGCTGCATATTTGAATGTATATTTCCGTATAACCAACTTGTTAAATCAATTTAACGTATTAGGTGTTTATCGTGCAACAGGTAACTGGGATGATGATGGGTATCTAGCTGCTGCTCAATTTCAACAAGCTATTCAAAACCAATTAGATGAGCAAGCTTTCAGAGATTACTACTCTATGAAAGTCCAAAATGCTTTCAATATAAGTATCCCAAGAACAATTAGATTAGGTATTAAATTTGATTTCTAATTAAAAAAAGTAGAAAAGATGAAAAAGTCAAGAAATGTAATTTTCCTTTTACTTATGTTGTTTGTAACAAATGTAATGTTTGCTTACAACCACAATCAAGGAAAAAATGTGGACAAAGAAAAGCCGACAAATAGTTCTGCTGTTGTCAACAAAGCAAACTGTGCTCCAGCAACAGCAAAATTAACTATGAATTTTAATGATGTTAGTGCATTGTTAGAAGCAGGGGGTATTTTGTTTTATGATAGAGCAAATGGGGTTGCAGCTTATGAGGTTCCAAAAGGAAGCAAGCAAACTGCAATTTACTCTGGTGCACTTTGGATGGGAGGAACTGACGTGAATGGTCAATTGAAATTAGCTGCACAAACTTTTAGACAAGGTGTTGACTTTTGGACAGGTCCATTAACCGTAACTGCAGGTTCTGGTACTTATGATCCAAGAAATCCTGTTGGAGACAATGTGAGAAGAGATTTTGGAGAGGCTAATATTGGTCCAGACCAATGTCTAGCTTATGATAAATTTTTTACAATTAGAAAATCCGAAGTTATTAAGTTTAATGTTTGGTGGAATTGTAACAATGTGCCTGGAACAGAAGGTTGTGATGAAATCGAAATCCCTACTAATGAGTTATTAAATAGAATTAATAACTGGCCAGCACATGGTGATATTACTTTGGGGCAAGATTTTTATTTAGCTCCGTTTTATGATAGAGATGCAAACGGTATTTATGATCCTTTGGCAGGAGATCACCCATGGTATGATGATATCTTAGGTCGTGATGATATTTCTTGTGGATCTGATAGAAGAATTTCTTTATTCGGTGATGAAACTCACTGGTGGGTATTTAATGATAAAGGGAATATTCATACTGAGACAAATGGTGATCCAATTGGTATGGAAATCCGTGCACAGGCATTTACATTTACAACAGATGATGAAGTAAATAGAATGACTTTTTATAATTATGAGTTAATTAATAGAGGAACTCAGACATTACAAGATACATATTTTGCCAAATGGGTTGATACTGATTTAGGTGGATACAATGATGATTATGTTGGATGTGATGTCACTAGAGGTCTAGGGTATTGCTTAAATGGTGATAATTTTGATGATGATCAAGGTGGTCGTCCTGGATATGGAGCTAATCCTCCCGCAATCGGTGTGGATTTCTTTGAAGGACCATACCAAGATGCTGATGAGATTGATAATCCTGGTCCACGTTTTGAAACTGATGGAAATGGTGTTACTTCCTTAGTTATACCAACTGTTGCTGAAGCAATTAACCAAAAAGGAATTGTTTATAGTGGTTTAGGAATTGGATACGGTGATGGTATAGTTGATAATGAGCGTTTCGGTATGAAAGGATTTACATACTTTACTGGTGCTGGTGCCTCTGCTAATCAATCAGATCCATCAACGGCTGCTCAATACTACAACTACATGACAGGTTTCTGGAGGTTTGGTGATCAAATGTATTATGGTGGGACTGGATTTTCTCCTAGTGACGGTGTGACAACAATCGAAACAAGTTATGCCTTCCCGGATGATTCAGATACACTTCATTGGGGTACTAAAGGAATTGATCCTGGCTTTAATTGGTCAGAGGAAACTAACAATAACCCTGCTGGAGATAGACGTTTTGTTCAGGCAGCTGGTCCTTTTACCTTAAAGCCTGGTGCTGTTAACAATATTACGGTTGGTATAGTTTACGCAAGAAGTTATGATGGTGATTTATATGCCTCAGTTAGAGCTTTAAAAAGAGCAGACACAAAAGCACAAGCATTATTTGATAACTGTTTTAAAATCTTCGATCCACCATCTGCTCCAAAGTTAACGGTTCAAGAATTAGAAAATGAATTAATCTTAATGATTGATAATCCAACTAGTTCGAATAATTTTAATGAAGAGTATGCAGAGGAAGATCGCATCAATATTATTGATCCAGGAAACGGTACTGTTTATGATAAGGTATACAAGTTTGAAGGATACCAGATTTTTCAAATGATTGATTCTGAAGCTTCAGTTGCAGATATTGGGGATGTTACTAAAGCTCGTTTAGTGGCTCAATGTGATATCAAAAATGAAATTTCTAAATTAGTAAACTTTGAATTTGACGAGGATCTTGGTTTCTCAATCCCGGAAGAAAAAGTGGATGGTGAAAACAAAGGAATCAAACATTCTTTCAGTATAAAAGATGATCAATTCGCTCAAGGTGAAAGAACGTTGGTGAACCATAAAACATACTACTATATCGCTATTGCTTATGGCTATAATAATTATAAGACGTACAATCCAAACGACCCTGAAGGTTTAGATGGTCAAAAGCGTCCTTATGTTTCATCAAGAAATAATTATGATGGTGGAACAATTTTACCAGTCGTTGCTATTCCTCATAACCCAATGCCTGAGTTAGGAGGTACGAATCAATTAATTGAATATGGTTCATCGCCAGAAATCACTCGTTTGGACGGAAGAGGAAACGGCAATAGATCTATTGACTTGACACAAGCAACTGTTGATTATATATTGAAAAATGGTTTCATGGAAAACCCAACATATAAAAAAGGTGCGGGTCCATTAAATATTAAGGTGGTCGATCCTTTAAATCTTGCAAGTGGATATTTTGAATGTAAGTTTAGAGATTATGTTAATAATAATGGTGTCGCAACAAATGAGGCAGTGAATTATAGAGGTACAGATACAGCTAGGTGGGTAATTTACCGTTACGACAAAAAAGGTGGTTCTTTGTTAGATTCTGCCGAGTCTGATCGAACAATAAATTTTTCTAATGAGCAAATTGTTCCTGAATGGGGTGTATCTGTTCAAATTGCGCAACAAGAGTACTATTTTGCATCTGGTTCTGGTCCTGAGTATCAAAGGTATTCTGACCCAATAAGTGCAACGGTAGAATTTGCTGACTCTTCAAAACCGTGGTTGTCATTTATTCAGGATAATGATGCTTTTTTCCCTACCAACTGGATTCGTAGTGGTGATTACGATGCACCAGCGGACGAATGTGACGATGCAGCAGGAATAAATAATCCTTGTTTATATAAGGATGAAGTCGGTCAAGATGTCGATAAATCTTATGCGAAATTATTAGGTGGAGGAATTGCTCCATATAGATTAGTTGGTTATCAAGGCGCTTATATGCCACTATGTTATCCAGCAACATTTTCAACTTTTGCAAACACAAGAAATAGAAATAGTATTTCAAGAGCTCCAAGTGTTGATATTGTGATGACTTCTGATAAATCTAAGTGGACCCGTTGTGCTGTTGTTGAACTGGGTAGAGATTCTACATTAAATGTTGGTTCAGCTAAGCCAGGTGCATTAAGAAAAACATTAAGTGTTGATCAAAATGGAAATCCTGACGGAACTGGTACATTTGGAATGGGTTGGTTCCCTGGTTATGCGATAGATGTGGAAACAGGTATGCGTTTGCACATGGCGTTTGGTGAAAATTCTTTCTTAGGTGCTGAAAATGGTGCTGATTTGATTTGGAATCCAACTTCTAGAATGACAAACAATCTTGGTGATCCATTATTTGGAGGTTTGCAACCGATTTATGTTTTTGGATATAAAATCAATGGTGAAACCGATGATTCTAAAAACTGTCCATTCTATGATGGTGAAAATAACTGGGTATACGATAAGTTTTTTGCTGCGCAAACTTCTTCTTCAAATTACGCAGATATCTACATGAATTTAACTTGGATTGCTAATCCAATGTTAACTGTTGGACAAGAATTATTGTCTACAGATGTTACAATCAAGGTTCGTATCAATAAAGAATACAATGATTTTGTTGCAACTGGTGAGAATGGTGGTAGACCAATGTATTCTTGGACTATGGATGGAATATCAACTGAAACAAGTAATGCTGAAAAATTAAAAGAAGCGTTGGATTTGATAAATGTTGTTCCTAATCCTTACTATGCTTTTTCTGAGTACGAAAGGACGAGATTAGATACACGCGTAAAGATCACAAATCTTCCTGATGTTTGCACCGTTAAGATTTATAATATTTCTGGTAAATTAATTAGAACCTATAAGAAAGATAGTCCTATTACTTCATTGGATTGGGATATGAAAAATCAAAAAGGTATTCCTATTGCTTCAGGTGTTTATTTGATTCATGTGGAAGTTCCAGGTGCTGGAGAACGAATTATTAAATTCTTCGGTGGTGTTAGACAAATAGATTTAGAAAATATTTAATTTCATAAGAAAAGAAAAAATGAAAAAAATATTAAAAAATACAGTATTAGTAGGTGTTTCATTCTTGAGCACCTATCTAATCGCAGGAAATGAAGATCGTGTTGGTTCTGCTGGTGCATCTCAATTAATGGTCAACCCATGGGCAAGAAGTACTGGTAGTGCTGATGCTGGTTTTGCAAATGTAAATGGATTGGAGGCTCAATATTTGAATATTGCAGGCTTGGCTCATGCTGATAAAACACAGATTAAATTTAATATGTCTAATTGGTTAGGCAATGCAGGAATTAATTTTTACTCTGCTGGTTTAGCTCAACGTATTAATGAAAGCAGTGTGTTTGCCATCAGCGTTCAATCTATGAATTTTGGAGAGAATGAAATTACAACTGTTGATTTGCCTGAAGGTGGTATTGGTGTTTTTACTCCACGTGTGAATGTTTTCAATATTGGGTACTCTAAAAAGTTCTCTAGTTCGATTTCTGGAGGAATTAACTTTAAAGTTGTTTCCGAAAGCATTGCAAACTTGAGAGCATCTGGCGTTGCTATTGATGCGGGTATTCGCTATGTTACTGGGGAAAAGGACCATATCAAGTTTGGTATTGCATTGAAAAATGTTGGTCCAACAATGAAATACAAGGGAGATGGTTTGGCACAACAAATTAACTATGTTACCACTGGAGGTATTGCAACTTTAGAACAACGTTCTCAAAATTTTGAAATGCCTTCTTTATTAAATATTGGTGCATCTTACGATTTTATCTTTTCAGAATCTTCTAAGTTAACGGGTATGTTGGCTTTTACAGCTAATTCTTTTTCAAATGATCAATATAGACTTGGTTTTGATTATGCTTTAGTGAAAGAAAAAGCTGCATTCAATATTAGAGCAGGGTATGTTTATGAGAAAAATTTGTTTAGTATTGAGAACAGAACAAACGCATTAACTGGTTTAACTGCTGGTTTCTCTGCTGATGTACTTTCTGGTAAAAACAAAAACCCACTTGGAATCGAGTATTCGGTAAGATTAGCAGGTCCATTTGGATATATTCATACTGCTGGTATTACCATAGGGGTTAAGTAAGAAAATTTTTATATCTTTGTAGAACAAGAGGGTCAAATTGGCTCTCTTGTTTTTTGTTGTAGTCAAGGGTAACTCGCAATTTTAAATTATAAAAAGTTAAAATTTATATTATGTCGCAAATAACATACTATACGGAAGAAGGTCTTAAAAAATTAAAAGATGAATTGCACGACATGAAAACAGTGCAAAGACCCGCAATTTCAGATCAAATAGCTGAGGCTAGAGATAAAGGTGATTTATCTGAAAATGCTGAATACGATGCTGCTAAAGAGGCGCAAGGCTTATTGGAAATGAAGATTTCTAAATTGGAAGCTGTTTTGGCAAATGCTCGAGTAATTGACGATTCTGCGATAGATAGTTCTAAGGTATTTATCTTGTCAAAAGTTAAAATCAAAAATGTTTCTAACAATATGGAAATGGAGTACACTTTAGTCGCTGAAAATGAAGCTGATTTGAAAGAAAAGAAAATTTCTATTGATTCACCTATTGGAAAGGGGTTGTTAGGTAAAAAAGTAAATGATATCGCAGACGTGCAAACTCCAAATGGGATTGTGAAATTTGAGATTTTAGACATTACTCGTTAAGATGGAAACTATTTTTAGTAAAATTGTTAGAGGAGAAATCCCCTGTTATAAAGTAGCAGAAAATGATGAGTTTCTAGCCTTTTTAGACATTCAACCAATTCGTAAAGGACATGTGTTGGTTATCCCAAAGGTTGAGGTTGATTACATCTTTGATCTTGAAGATGATTTATTAGCTAATATGATGATCTTTTCAAAGCAAGTTGCCATTAGTATCAAGAAGCATTTTCCTTGTAAAAAAGTTGGTGTAACAGTGATTGGATTAGAAGTTCCTCATGCACATATTCATTTAATTCCAATTAATAGTTTGAATGATATGAATTTTGCACAGGAAAAACTAAAGCTTGATTCGTCAGAATTACAAGAAATAGCACTAAAATTGAGACAATAATTTGTCTCATTTATTATTCAACCGGAGTTTTGCTTCGGTTTTTTTTTGCCAAAGATTTTACAAATGCGATGTACCCACCTTTTCCTTGAATAAAAATTATTATTCTTGTTTGCAAGTACATCAAAATAAACATGGTGGCTATACAAAGCATGGTAACTGGAACAGAAAAACGTGTTTGATATCCAATAATAGGTTTCACAATTTGATAAATTATTATTAAATGTCCCACGTAAAGCCATAAGGTGTTTCTACTCATCTGTTTCATGAACTTTGGTAAATCCTTCACGATAAGGCTTAAAAAAGCCATAAATGAGCCAACACAGATTACAATTCCAAATCGGTGGTAGATTAAATTTGGGCTATCGTGCCAAAAATAGCTTTTTCCATAATAAACAATTTCAAAATAATCACCAATTTCTGAAATTGCTAGTAGTCCAAAACCTAATAGAGCCAATTTAAATCCTATGATTTTTTCAAAGTTAGGTCTTTTTATTTCGTAAGATAACCATATTCCTAAAATGGAACCTGCAAAAATGTAGGCTAGCCAAGGGGTTAATGGGAACATTGATTTTGTTCCGAAATCATTTAAATAGGGGGAGAGGAAGATTGGTAGTTCAGATAAATCCACGTTATGTAATAAGGGAAACAAACAAATTATCAAAATCATTACGGCAAACATCATACTTGACATTAGCCAGCGAATATGTCTCGACAAGAAGTAAATGAGCATGATTGTCAATAATCCAAAGGCTATTATGTGAAGTACATCCACTCTAAGGGCTCGTTGTTTTTCTTCCAAACTTAATAAATTTGAAATAATAAGGTAAGGTATACTAATTAATATCCCGTAAAACACAGATGACATTAATCGACTTTTTAATTCCTCTTCTTGAAAGAATTTTTTGTTAAAAAGAGCTTCTCGATACCTCGCATGTTTTAATGCACCTTCACGGAATATTTTTCTGATAAGTTTTTGCCTTTTTTGATCCTGTTCACTTGTAATTGTCTTGAAGATAAATAGTACAGCGGAAATCCAAAGGAAGGTAAATAATGTTTCTCCAATTCCCACTTCTAAAAATTGTCTTAGGCCATCTTCAGTGAAAATTTTACCAATTACATAGATTGGAAAATTAAGCATGTATCCCCAAAAGAGTAAGGTGATAATTCTATGAATTCCTGCTCTTACACGAGGATTTGAACCATCTGATTTTTCTTGAGTAAGCATTAAATAGGTAAATACTGCTCCTGAAACCATCATGAAAAATGGCGCTGTGTAACCTCTTAAACTTGTCCAAAGTTTGATTCCACTGCTTTCACCATCACGAATTTCTAAATCTAAAAAATCGTAGGTTGTGTGTCCTTGAATCATCATAAACAAGGCAAGTACACGCATTAAGTCTAAGAAAAGTATTCGTTTGGTTTTTTCCATTTAGTTTTTATTTTATTTCGCCAGTTAAAACTAATCTCAAAGGATCTTTTTTGTTTTTTACGTGAACATAAACAGATTTCACAATTTTTCCTTTATACCCTTTAGGGTCTAAGGTGACGAACACCTGTCCCTGCTCATTTTTTGAAAAACTTGTTTTGTCAGTTTTCGCTGTATTGCAAACGCAAGGGATTTCAATTTTTTCTATTTCCAAATTCTCGTTCCCGTTGTTTAAGATTGTAAAAGTAGCATTTTGAATTTTATTGGCATCTATTTTTCCTAAATCAATTACCTGTTCTTTTGCAATAAGGTAGTTGGCCGAATCATTTTTAATAAAAGAAACACTTTGAATTTCAATTTTTCTTTCTAAGGCTGCAATTCTCGAGTAAATTGAATTTTTTGTATCATTCGGATTGTCACTTATGATTTTGTCAGCTGTGTACTCGCCAAAAGGAACTTCTTGAATTGTTAAATTTGTCCCGCTTGGGTGTGAATTTAATAAGTATGGAGCAAATTTTCCTTTATCGTATTCATTTAAATAATTTTTTAAAGATGCAATTCTTCGTTTTGTCAAATTCACATTGTAATCACTTTTCGCCAAAGGACTTGCAAATCCTTTAACTGTTAAGTTGATTGAATTCCCTTTTTCAAGTTCGATGAATAACAAATCACGAAATAATTCTAAATCTTTGACTCCCTGTTCGACATATTCTATAAAAAAACTTTCAATATCCTCCTGCGCATCTATTGATTTTTGTGGATTAAGGCCTTTGGAATATTCAGTTTTGTATTTGGGAATCATTTTTATGTAATCGTAATATGACGAAATATAATTCACATTACTTGCAGTGTCTTTCGATTTAGGATTAGGTATATCATTGTGGAAATAAAGTACGACTGGTAGTTTTTTATTCAGTTCTGCAAAGGTCATTTTTATTTCTTCTTCCTTGAATTGCTGACTTGTTAGAATGGTTGAATCTACTTCAATTTTAGGAATAGAATAGGTGAAAATATCACTGCAGCATGTTGGATTTATAGAATAATTGACACCAATTCGATTGCTAGAAAAATAGTTCGTATCTTGATGGCGAAAATAATATAAATCATTTGCTGGACTGTTTATTGGAAGTCCAAGATTAGTTGGTTTTTGAAATCTGGAATTAATAAATTTTGATTCAAAAACATCGTAGCCACCAAAACCATAATGCCAAGAGGAGGAAAAGAATAAACTTTGTTTTTCTTCATCAAAATAGGGGGATAATTCATTGTCGGGCGTATTAATATCTTCGATTGACTGAGGCTTTGAGAATTGTGTTCCGTCCTTGATGTAGGAATAAAAAATGTCCAATCCACCTTTTGTGCCCGTTCTGTCTGAAGCAAAAAACAACACTTCGTTTCCATCAAAATTTGCAATTCTAGGCATGGTAGTATTTGCGTCTTCTTCGTTTATTATTTCTCCCAGAGTGTCAATTGATCGAAATTTCCCATTCACAAAATACGCTACCATGATTTTGCATTGCAAGTTTTCACCGTTTTCTTTGCAAAGACTGTAATAAAATCTTTTTTTGTCTAAAGAAAAGGTGCCATTTCCTGCGTGAAATTGAGGAGCATTTAGTTCTGTAATTTTCTCAATATCATTATTTTTGGGGTCGTTTGCTCGATAAATTGCGTTTTTGTACTCTAGCGAATAAACTTCATCTTTGTTTGAAATGGAATCACCTTTGAGGGATGAAAAATATAGTTTATTTTCAAAAATGCTATGTCCAAATTCTGAGTTTTTAGTGTTGATTGCCTCGGGAAGTTTTTTTAATTCAAAATTTGCTGTGTCTTTAAGTTCCTTTTTTGCCCACAAACAAGCTTCTAATTCTTGTTTTGATTTTAAATAAAGATATTCTTTTTTATCATTTGCATAAATCTTTTTGGCTTTTTTTAATGTTTCGATTGCTTCTGAATATTTTCCATTCATTTTCTGCATTTGACCTAAATAGAAAATGCTTCTCAAATAAAGTTTAGATTCTTCTTTTTCAAAAACTGTAGAATAAATTTTTTCAGCCTTCCCGTAATCTTTGTAAAGCCTTAATGATTCAGCGTAATTCCAAAGTAAATCAACAGATTGTGAATCCGAAACCAATACTTTTTCGAAATAATTGATTGCAGCTAAATAATCACCCTTTTCCTTTTGTTTAATGGCAAATTCTATCATTTCCTCCTTGAAATCTTGGGAGAACGATTGAAAATGAAGCAAAAGAAACAATATTATATAAATTCTGGACATATTCGATGTTGAATTTGTTTAGCTTTAAATTTTGAAAAGATGTAAATAAGGCTGATTTCAAAACCACCTTTACCAGCACTTGCAGGTTTTAAACTCGAAATATTGATGTCATAACTTAATCCAAATTGCAGTTTATTGAGGTTTAATCCCATGTTCAAATAAATTGCATCTTTATTTCTCAAAAATAATCCACCATAAATCGCCTTGTAATTTTTTGATTCATTTTTCAAGGTGTATTTTATTTGCGAACCAACTATTAATTCTCTGTAAGTTCCTTGCAATTGAAAAAGAAAACTTGGAATAAGGACACTTTTTTTCCCAAGCTTCAATTGATGAATTGTGAAAAATAAGATTCTTGGGTCTCTCTTAACTTTTTGCCCGTAGAAACCTTGGTTCGCCTGATTTAAGTTATAGGCTGAAAAGCCAAATTTGTGAGTGCTTTTTTTCTTCGATCTAAATTCATAAACCAAACCAGCGCCTAAAGTTAAATTATTTTTTTTGTCAGTAATTAAATTTTCAGTGATTGGAGAATTTGGGTCGTAAGAAATTCCATTGTATTGCTCATCAAAATAGAAATTTGGGAAAGTAAATTGCCTGTGATTGAATCCAATTTGTACTCCTGAACGAATACTTTGTGATGAATCTTTTTTAAGGAGCTTCGTATAAGAAGGCATTGCATTTACCTCGATTGTTTTAAATTTTCCATCGCCAGTAACATCATTTAAGAAGCTAAGGCCAAGACCAAAATTTTCATTTTTCTCTAAACGTTTATCAAAATTAAAGGAAAAGCTTTGAAATGGTTTTGTAACGCTTCTCCATTGATCCCGATATTGAGCAGAAAGTCTTGTTGTTCCTTCAAAATTTCCGCTGTTTGCAGGACTTAAATAAAGTTGATTCTCCGTGAATTGTGACCAATGAACGTCTTGTGCGAATAGCTCGCAAAAGCAGGTAAAAAATAGAAAGAAAACTAAAATTTTATTCATTCATCATTAAATCTGAGTTGAAGTTACAAAAAAATATTAATTCTCGTTACTTCTTTGAAAAAAATCAAAAAAATCGTAATTTTTTATCTGTTTTTTATTGATTTTATTTTTCACCAGCAAACTATCTGGGTGATTGGTGGGTAGAATTTGGATTTTTTCATTTTTGTGCAATAAACGATTTTTTGCGAAAAAACTAGAGTCATTTTTGTGTATTTTGCCTAACAAGACACACATGGTAGTTGGGTAAATTTGAGCAATTGTTTCACCTTTAAATACCTTGTTTTTTGTTTGCAGAAATTTAACTTTCCCATCAAATTTTGCAAGGTAGAAATTGGATAGAATTTCTTTTTCTAGTTTATTGATTGTTTCAATTAAAGATTTAATTTCGTTTGATGAAGAAAAATCTATGTTGAGATCCTTGAGATTTGGTAAAAGATCGTTTTCTTTGATTTCACTCAGGAAAAGTTGCCAATCAGCATTTTCTTTTTGTTCGAGACGTTTTGCTATGAGGGCTTTAAGTTCGGTTTTTTTGCTGTAAATTTCTTCAAATTGCTGTGAAGTGTTTAATTGAAAAAGCAAGTCATTTTTCTTAAACGAAGTATTTTCTTTTGTGGAAAATTCAAGGATTCCATCTTTTGGAAAACGTACATCAATTTCAGTAGTTGGCAAGATTTGAAAATTGTAAATTCTTTTTTGAATTATGTTTTCTTCAAGAGGATTGTTTTCTGGTTCTGAGTTAGTTTTTTTGTGTTCCTTTTTCACCAATAAAGGTTTAGTGTCTTGATTATTAGTGAAATAAATTATCAATATAAGAGAAAATAAAATAATACTAGCAAGAAGAATTTTCGTTTTCATTTGATAAAATTACAAAATTATAGTTTAGTATACAATTTAGTAGAAAATGGGTTCAATGTAAATTTAATGTTAATAACTTGGTTGATAATGATTTTTCAGCGACGTTAAATTATGGTTTATCGATACTTATCTTTGCTCTTGCAAACGATATTTATAGTTACACCATGCTAAGTACATTAATAAAGAAGAGATTGTCTGATAATCAAGTGGCTAACATTTTTGTTAATGCTTTATTTGATGTTGTTGAAAAAGGATTTAATGAAGTGGCTTCTTTAATAAATGAGGATCCAGTTTTTGTGGTTTCTCCTGGGATTGAGTCAAATCAGGATGGTGAATTTGCATTGATTGTTATGGTGGGAAATTTATCTTTTATTGAA
The DNA here is from genome assembly GCA_044348665.1 of Crocinitomicaceae bacterium. Taxonomy (GTDB): domain Bacteria; phylum Bacteroidota; class Bacteroidia; order Flavobacteriales_D; family Crocinitomicaceae; genus M2408. The sequence goes on along the minus strand of JBIKSI010000067.1, from coordinate 2,773 downwards.
AGTACTTTTGAACCAGAGCAAGCACATAATGTCGAGAAATTGGTTTTCGAGAAATTATCCAAAATTTACGACATGGAAGTGGAGGATTTCACTAATTTAATTCGTGAATATCAACGTTTCATGATGCGTAAAAATCATCCATCAAAAAATATGGTTTATGCGATGTCAAAAGCAATTTTTTACAAATATGAATTGAATCAATTTCAAGATGAGTATTTTAGAAGAATGCAAGCACCTAATCCTCTGTTTTTAAAGAGAATGGATGAAGTTGTTCAAAGCTTTTTGTGGGATTGGGATGCGTTTTTTAAGAGGTATAAAATCTGAGGTGTTTAATTTTTCTGTTTTCCTAAGTGATTTTATTGAGAAATACGTTTTCACCTTTGGAATTAATATGGTTTATTTCGTTTCAAAAAGTTAAAATCTTCTTGATAACTTCAATGATTTATTTCTTCTTACCCAGCAGAGCATTATTTGAAGGATATAAAATTAATTATATATTTTAGTCGCACCCTTCTAATCAGTATAGTTTTGCATTTTGGAATACAAAAAAAAACCAGCTTTGAAACTTAGAAGTTTGTGGAATAGTACTTCTACCAAATAGTGTCAATAAATTTGATTCGAATTTTTTGGATTTTATTTCTTGAAAGTTCATCTCTGAATCATTTCCGCAACGTTTTTTGGTCGTAGAATTGGATTCCAAGAGAAGTTTTGCACGAATTGTTCCTCTTTATTAATTTGATCTAAGGGATAAAATACTGCATCGGGTTTATCTAAATATACAACCTTTCGCACTTCTCCGCTGTCTAAATCGATACGCAAATCTCCAGCGTAAATTCTATTCATACCAGAGCGCTTAATTTCAATTATTGTGTCCGTTTCTTTTGTTTCCTCAGGGAAATAAACAGTTTGAGCATTACTTTTGACATCCACTTTTACCAATTCATTGTTGCGAAAGTGAGCAATCATATTTTTTCCAGCAATTTGGTTGTAATATTGTCCTGAATCAATTTCTAAAATAGCGGAAGAATTGTCGTAAATATTGATTTTATTCAAGGTGGAATCGATCAAAAAAGCGGTCATTTTTACACCTTTTAATTCAGCATTATTGGCCCAAATAATCGGTTCGTTAAACATCTGAATAGTGCTTTCTGCTTTATTGTAAATCAAACTATCACATTTTCCCTGCATGTTACTTTTGAACATTTTTACATTGCGATATCCAACAATCTTTTCTGCTTGCTTAAGTGAGTCTAAGTATGAAAATAAGGTGTCTGCATGCAAAAATAAGGTGTCTGCTTTCATTTTATAAGTCAAAAGCGCTTTCCCTGTGAGGTAGGACTTTCCTAGTGCACCATTTTGATAAAAATAATTCCCACTTAATTCGTAAGGGCTTAAACTGTCTTTGTAAATCACATTTCCACGTCCTTCAGAAAAATCTGCCTGCGGAAAACGATACAAGCTGTCTCCCATGATTGTTTTTGATTCACTAATTATTTTTGCATTTTTTTGCAGTAATCCTTCTTCAGAAACAACGTTAAACCAACCTTTTTCGCAGTAAATTTTGGCTTTTTTTGTTAGCACATTGGTTGGGCCATAAAAAAAAACCCGTTTTGATAAGTAGTTGTATTTCAGTGTGTCAGTTGTCATACTTAAACTGTCACTTTTGTATTTTACCTTTCCACTAAAGAAGAAATTTTTTGTATTTGGGTGAAAATAACCCACTTTACTGGTTAGAACTTCTTTTGAAAGAATGTTTTCAATTTTTGCACCATTACGATAAATTGCTTGACTTCTTTTAGCATCGTAATCCATGGAGTCGGTTGTGATTTTATATTCTCGATCACGTACTCTTACGTGTCCCCAAAGTTTGGCGAATTTTGTTTTCCCATTGTAGTAAAGCGAGTCGCAAAATAAATTTAAGGTATCATTTTTGTTGATGTGTACTTTTCCATAAGCTCGAACTTCGTTTGTTTTATCGTAATAATGAGCTGAATCACAGTACATTCTATTACCTTGATAGGTGAAGTTTACATTACCAATAAGTCGTTGAGCACCCGATTTTTCATTGTAAATCAATTTGTCGGTTCCTGGTAATAATTCCAAGATATTTCCTTGGGCATATAATTTTATGGAGAACAAAAAAAATGCGCCAAGAAATGACGCAATATGTAATATGTATTTTAACTTTTTCAAATTATGTTTTTCAGGTACAAATTTAGCAATAATTAAGCGAAAGTCAAGTTAGGGCTTTTTAAGCACAAAGTTTCCTGATTTTTTTTTGCAAATGTTTTTTTTGACTCAAATTGACAATGAATTTGTAATTTTAATTAAAATCGATAACCAATATTGATTCCAAAACCTACGTTAAGGTAATAATTATTAAATAGTTGTTTTGTGGGTAAGAAATCAGGCCGATCTTCAATTCTGTTTTCCGTGCCAATTCCAATATTAATATTTGTTCCGATATAGGTTTTTTTAAATACATTATATTGAAAACCATATCCACCGTTTAAGTTTAGTTGATTTTTTTTAATATCATAAAAATCATAATTCGGATGAAAATGTCTAAACTCAGTTGTGTGGAAAAAGTTGAAATTAGTCTCAAAAAAGAGATTAAATCTATTGGCTATTCCATTCGGGAAATATTTATAATTAGGGTCTGCTGAAAAAGTCAGACCCTAATTTGAACTAGATTTGAGTATTTCCTATTAGAAAAATAATTTTGGTGAATACTCAAAATTTTTGAAAGGATAATTTTTAGGCAATACTGTAC
>JBIKSI010000183.1:0-5544 GCA_044348665.1 Crocinitomicaceae bacterium | reverse complement strand
AGATGCACGGTTTTTTGAAAGTTTTTTCATTTTTCCTTGCACTTGGTTGTGCAAAAATAAGCTATAACCCACAAAAATCAAAGGTTTATACTTTTTCAGCAGACCCTAATTGGATGCGAAGTTTTGATGTAAATTTTATCGTATTTGAAATCTGATAAAGTTTCACCTTCTATATTTACAAAACCATATTTACTTTCCTTGCGAGCCAAAAGAACTTGTTTACCATCGATATATGTGGAAGTTGTTTCTATAAAATCAAAAGAGTTTGCATCTATTTTACAAATAATATTTTTATCAGAAGATTCTAGGTCAATGATTCCATATTTAAAAGTATTTGCGTCTTCCACTAAGGCAAATTTTGAATCTAAAAAATAGGCAACTGAAAAATTTTGATTAAACAATTTATTTCCTTCACCATCAATAAAGTAAGCGAAGGTATCTTTTTCAACAATAAAAATATTTTTGTCACCTGAAAAAGAACTGATGTAATTCCCCTCAGCCTTGGCAATCACGCAAGCTCCCGGTCCAGCCAAACCATAAAAACCATTATTCCCAAAAACAAAATAACCATTTTTATTTATTTCAACAATTTCTTCAAATTCAATAGCATTAAGGTAGCTACCATTTGGAGTATAAAAGTGATTCATTTTTGTACTATTTTCTATGCCAATGTAGTAATTTTCAAAAGGATAGTTAAAGCATTTCGCATCTTGATTTATATTTTCCGCTTCATGATATAATTCTGAATCCTTGAAAGACAAGATGTCAAATTCATCGTATTTTGCTGGAATTATTTCCACTCCATTTTTTGAAATTAAACCAACTTTTTTCTTATTTTGAAGTACATTCCCATTAAAAACTGGACTTGTATAATAATAACGCGGACCAATATAATCGTATTGGGGATTAAAATTTTCTCTTTTAAAAACGAATTCTCCTGAGGGTTTAAAGATAAAACCAGCTTTGCCTTTTCTGCAATAAACTCTTTGGTTGTCTCCATACATATATAAATCTTCATTTTCCATAATTCGAATTTCATCAAATTCGAAAGGAATTAAGGTTTTTCCAATGGTACTGAATAGCCCAAATTTACCATTTTGTTTGGCAATATACAGCCTTTCATCAAGTGAATTTTCTGAATACCCATAATATTCCTCTAAACTTTCAAATTCATTATTTTCAAAATCCCTTGATTTTAATTCTCGATAAACCAAATATTCTTTGATACTTTCGTCATAATCTTCAGGTGAAAGCTCGTTAAAATAGCCTTCATCTTCAAAAAATAAATCCATTTCTGTTTTTAACATCACGTTTTTGGATTTTACTTTTTGCTTTTTGTCACCTGTCAAAACAATTTTATAATTGTCTTGAGAGTAGGATTCACCAGAAAAAACAATTTCACCTTTTGTGTTTAACATTACACCTGGTTTTAACACAATAATTGTATCCAAAGAATATGTATTCTGATTGATCTTCAAATCGTAAAAATTAAAGTATGGATTTAATTTTGCATTTATTGTGATAATTTTCTTTGCTTTTAAATTGAAAAAATAGGTGATATTTTCCTTCTCATTTCTTGTAAGAAAAAAATTCAAATTTGCTGATTTGGGATATTCTGTAAATTTCTCCTGAAACACTAAATTTGAATCTTTGTCAAAAAGTTGATATGCATCGTCAATATATTTCAAATGAAAATTTGAATCAATATTAGAATATTCTCCCTGATAATAATACAAGTAAAAACAATCTCCATTGCTAAGAGTTTGAGAAAACCCAAGGGAATATGATAATAATGTCAGAATAAAAATTACTTTTTTCATGCGAATATATTTTTTGTAAAACTAAGTTTATTTTTAGTTTTTTCACTAAGTAAAATGTCGTAATTTTTCACAAACTAAATGCTTTGAGTTTTGTTATATGAATGAATTATTGTAAATTTGTCTCAACTTAGAGTAGTTATCTTTTAGCTACACTAATAAATCTTTTCAAACATGGAAGAAATTAATATTACTGAATTAGAACGTCGTTTTCAAGAGAAAATTGACAACGAAATAAAAATTGAACCAAACGATTGGATGCCAGAGGAATATCGTAAGACATTAATTCGTCAAATTTCGCAACATGCGCATTCTGAAATTGTTGGGATGCTTCCAGAGGGAAATTGGATTACACGTGCTCCAAATTTACGTCGAAAAGCAGTTTTATTAGCGAAAGTTCAAGATGAAGCTGGTCATGGATTGTATTTATATTCTGCGGCTGAAACTTTAGGTGCGGATCGTGAAGCAACAATTGATGATTTACATTCTGGCAAAGCAAAATATTCGTCCATTTTCAATTACCCAACACTTTCTTGGGCAGATATGGGAACAATAGGTTGGTTGGTTGATGGTGCAGCAATTATGAACCAAGTGCCTTTATGCAGATGTTCTTATGGACCTTATGCGCGTGCAATGGTTCGAGTTTGTAAAGAAGAATCTTTTCACCAACGTCAAGGTTTTGAGATTGTTGCAAAATTAGCAAATGGAACAGCAGAACAAAAAGCAATGGTTCAAGATTCATTGAATCGTTTTTGGTGGCCAGCATTGATGATGTTTGGACCAAATGATGACAATTCACCGAATTCAGCTTTATCGATGAAGTGGAAAATAAAACGTTCAACGAATGATGAATTGCGTCAAACTTTTGTTGATATTACTGTAAAACAAGCAGAATTAGTTGGCCTTACCATTCCAGACAAAGACTTAAAATGGAACGAAGAACGCCAATCTTACGATTTTGGGGCAATTAATTGGGATGAGTTTTACCAAGTTGTTACTGGTCATGGACCTTGTAATAAAGAACGTGTTGATGCACGAAGAAAAGCGAAAGAAAATGGTGCTTGGGTGCGTGAAGCAGCTATGGCACATGCTGAAAAGAGAAAATTGAAGATAGCTTAGTTAAAAACGAAAGACTCAAGATATTAGACAAAAGACTTTAAAAGAATTATATGAGTAACAAGGAATGGCCTCTTTTTGAGGTATTTATTAGAAGTAAACAAGGTCTAAGCCACAAACATGTTGGTAGTTTACGTGCTGCGGATGCCGAAATGGCAATTGAAAACGCACGCGATGTTTACACGAGAAGAAGTGAAGGAGTTAGCATTTGGGTTATTGAATCTAAAATGATCAGTGCTTCCGACCCAAAAGAAGCGGATTCTTTGTTTGAACCAGCTGATTCTAAAGTGTATCGTCATCCTACGTTTTATGACGTGCCGGATGGTATTTCGCACATGTGATGTCAGATTTAAGACTGAAAGACAATAGACGAAAGACTTTTTTCAATGTTAAAAAATTTCGTTGTCAATAATAATTTTCTCACTAACGATCATTATGCAACATAATTTTAGAGAATTAACTAGTTGGAAAAACTCAATGGAACTTGTAAAAATAGTTTATTTGTTTACCAAAGATTTACCAAGTGAGGAAAAATTCGGTCTTATTTCTCAGATTAATAGATGTGCAGTGTCAATTCCATCAAACATTGCCGAGGGAACTGGAAGAAGTTCAGAAAAAGAACTTTTACATTTTCTAAATATTGCTATCTCATCTTCCTATGAGCTTGAAACCCAGTTAATAATTGTAAATGAAATTTTTCATATTGATGTTAGTGATTTGATAGAAAGAATAAATACCTTGCAAAAAATGATAACTGGTTTTAAAAAATCTTTAATTAATAATTAAATAGTCTTACGTCTTATGTCAAATAGTCTTACGTCTAAAAAAAATTTATTTGAATATACACTTCGCATCGCTGATGATAGCTTAATTTTAGGTCATCGCGTTTCTGAATGGTGCGGTCATGGTCCGATCTTGGAAGAAGATATTGCTTTAACAAATATCGCCCTAGATTTAGTTGGTCAAGCAACAAATTTTTTAGAATACGCTGCTGAAGTCGAAGGAAAAGATCGATCTGCAGATGATTTGGCTTTTTTGCGCTACGAACGTGAATTTAAAAACTTGCTGTTAGTTGAACAAAAAAATGAAGATTTTGGCTATACAATTACACGTCAATTTTATTTTGATGTTTTTCGTAAATTCTTTTTTGAAGCGCTATGCTCTTCAGCTGATTCACAATTGGCTGCAATTGCAGAGAAATCTTTGAAGGAAACAAAATATCACTTAAAACATTCATCTGAATGGATGATTCGTTTAGGAGATGGAACAGATGAATCACATGAACGTGTTCAAAATGCAGTAAATGATTTGTGGAGATTTACAGAAGAGATTTTCTTTATGGACGAAGTAGATGAAAGCTTAATTAAAGAAAATATTGCGATTGATTTGAACCCAATTAAATCCTTGTGGATGAATTATGTACAGGAAATTTTTGCAGAAGCAACTTTAGAAGTACCAAACGTGAAATGGCAACAAAAGGGAGGTCGAACTGGACTCCACTCCGAAAATTTGGGGTTTTTATTAACTGAAATGCAGTTCATGCAACGCGCTTATCCTGGAATGGAATGGTAACAGAAAAAGAAATTTGGGATTTATTAGAACAGATTTCAGATCCTGAAATTCCTGTTTTGACAATTATCGATTTGGGAGTTGTTCGTACAATTGAATTTGAAAACGAAAAAGCAATAATAACAATCACGCCAACTTACAGTGGATGTCCTGCAATGCAAGTCATTGAAGACGATATCAAGGCCCTTTTGAAATCAATTATTGATGTAGAGATTAAGTACACACTTTCTCCTGCTTGGTCAACCGATTGGATTTCAGAAAGTGGAAGAATTAAATTAAAAGAATACGGAATCGCACCTCCTGAACATGAAATAGACAAAAGTGTACTTTTCGCTGAGCCAACAAAAGTGACTTGTCCGAGATGTAATACGAAAAACACTAGGATGGTAAGTCAATTTGGAAGCACAGCTTGTAAAGCTCAATACCAATGCAACGAATGTTTAGAGCCCTTTGATTATTTTAAGTGTTTGAAGTAATTACCAAAAAAAAGAGGAATTCGAATTGAAAACCTCTTTAGTAATTTAAGAATATTTTTGAAAAAATAACAATCGAAATGAGTTTATTGTTTTTTGGTAAATTTTAAAACCTTAACTTTGTTTGAATTATTTGCAGAATTTACTTTCACATAATAAATTCCAGAATTCAATTTACTGATATCTAAAGAATCCTCCTTTTCGATTTTCCCGAAAGAAATAATTTTACCTTCAATTGTAGATATTTGATATTCAGATTCTTCAATTAAATCAAATTTCAAGGTGTTTTCACAAGGATTTGGGTAAATTTTCGCACTAAAATTTTTCGACTCATTTATGTCTAAAGTGCTATTACTCAATCTGTATTTGAAGAATTCAGAAGTTACATTATCTACCCCATATCCAGCAATAAATTGACCATTTGCTGATATTGTAGAAGCTGAAAGACCGTTGCAAAAGTATTAAAAACGAAAACTTGTGATTTTCTGATTTGATTTTTTCAAAATTTTGGTCTAAATTTTTATAATTTCTTCAATTTTTGTCTTTTTTTTTCGATTCAAAGGTGTTTT
>JBIKSI010000066.1:0-18248 GCA_044348665.1 Crocinitomicaceae bacterium | reverse complement strand
CGTAAAACGAAAATCTGTAGTGCACAAATCTGAAATCAAAAAAAATGAAAATCAGTGTTTATGGGAAATCAACGGCACTTAGCTGCAAGTTGGGTTAAGCTCACAAATTAGGGATTAGGTGCAGAGTTTTTGAAAACTAATAAGCAAAACCCTTACATCACAAACAATTTAAAATATTTTGTTCTGATTTTTATAGAGACTGAATCATTTATTAGTCAAAATGTAGCGATGTAATTCAGTGAAATTTGGAATTTGTGCTATATCAATTTTCTCACCTCGCTTTGGAGGTTTTTTGAAATATTTTAATACAAATTCGTTAGCTTCTCTACCAAGAAGATTTCCACTGTTTAATTTAACAAGTCTTGCAGTAGAATCAATTATTGATTTAGTAAGTACATTATTTGATCTTAAAATATGAATTTTTACTACCAATAATCTTGAGAAAATCGCAAAAAAGTAATTTGTCGTATACATGAGCGGCTGCAAAAGCTGCATTGCCTTCTTGTATTCTCCCGTTTTTTCATAAATTAAAGCTTGAAGGAACTCTTCTAAAATCTTACCATTTGCTTTAAAATAATTGTGGCTTTCGTTTAAAATTTCGTTTGCCTCTTCTATTTGATTATTTAAAATGAGGAATAATATTTTGTAAAATAAGGTATTGTTATTAATGATTGAAAAGGCTTTAGAATCTTTCATTATGTCTTCAGTGATACTGAGTAAATAATTTAAATCTTTTCCACTAAAGAAATTTAGTCTTAATTCTAAAAATCGAATTTTTCGTTCTAAATCGTAATATTCCTTATTTTTATTTTCAATTGATTTCAAAATTTCCTTTGCTTTTTCAAAATATCTTTCTAAATATTCATTATCGAAATTTAATTTTGCCAAAGAAACATAAAGAGAAACTTGATTTAAAGGATAATCGATTGTTTTTAGGAGGGCGTGTATTTCTGTTTCATATTTTTCCTTTAATTCTCTTACTAAAGAGTTTTTTTCAAGAAAAATATTGGATACATTATAATAGTATTCTGTGATTTTGTCATTATTTGCATGCCTTAATACTTTTAATAATTCTTCATTTAATAAAAGTGCTTTCTCCAGTTCTTTCTCATTTTGAGAAGCATAATGCATTCTAATTTTCCCTTTTAAGCTTAGCAATTGAAAGTAGAAATCTTCTTCCTCCAATGCTTTTGAATAAGCTTTATCGTAGTAATGATTTATTATATTTAGATTCCCATTTTTTTCGATCGCTTCTGCTAACAAGAGATTTTTAATACTTGAATTTTTATCGAGGAACGTTTCTAATATTAATTTTTCTATTTGCTCTGAATAATAGTTTGAAAGTCTCCTTCCTTTTAGTTCCTTTTCTTTACTATTAGAATTTGGCCACGTTTTCTCAACCTCATCTTCTAAAAATCTATTTAAACTTTCAATGGTTTTTTCCTCTTCCTGGATAAAGGTTTTTAAAATAGGCATTCTTTTATCAGAACTGATAGTACATCTGTGAATTAATATTTTTGTTTGCGATACACTTAATTCGTTAATTAAATTATGTAGTTTGTTACCAATCATTTCTTTATTATCTTAAAAATGTGTTTTTATTTTTCCTTACTTAAATATCTTTTGTCCCTTTATTTTTTGTACAAATTTAGGGTCAATCATTTAATTGTTTTCATAATTACAATAGTGAATTTGTGTGTGTATTTATTTTAACCACTAGTGTTAACTATAGGGACAAAATTTCTTAATATTCAATTTAAAACATTCATTTGTAATGTTTTAGTCTTTTATTTTTTAATTTCTAATAAATATTTTAGCTTAAAAAAATAAGTTGTATTTCTTACCTCAATACTTCTTTAATAGATATTTTATTTAAAAATCAATACACAATCGTCCTGCTCAGTCATGCTATTTTCTTTTAGAATGAGCTGATCAATAACACCAGATTGTGTTGAATTTATGGTTGACTCCATTTTCATAGCTTCTATGACAAAAAGAGCATCACCTTTTTTAACCTCATCCCCTACTTTCACAAAGAATTGAACGATTTTCCCCTGAAGTGGTGCTCCAATTTGTTTTTCACCTTTCGCCTTGATGTTGCTGATTTTTTGTACTTTCACAGCGTTATCCTTAATAAGTAAATTTCTCGTTTGCCCGTTAATTTGAAAAAACACTTCCCGCATTCCATCTTCATTTGCTTCACCCATATACCTAAAGCGAATCAATAGATTTTTGCCGTTTTCAATGTTAACTAATATTTCTTCATTAGCCTTGAGTGGATAGTAGAATGCTGGTGTTGGTAGCTTTTCAACATCACCAAAGTGTCTTTTAAAGGTGTAAAATTCTTCAAAAACCTTAGGGAACATGATGTAAGACAAAAGGTCTTCGGTTGTCAAGGAATCATCGAATTTTAATCTTAAAGTAGCTAATTCCTTATCAAAATCAATAGCTTTTAGGTGTGCATTTGGTCTTTCAGTGTAAGGGATTTCGTTTTTTAGAATGATTTTTTGCAGCTCTGTTGGGAATCCTTGATAAGGTTGACCTAGATCTCCTTTGAAGAGTTGCTTTACAGAGTCTGGGAAAGAAAGTTCATTTCCTTTTAAAAAAATATCCTCTGCTGTTAAATTGTTGGAAGTCATGAAAAGTGCCATGTCACCAACAACTTTTGAAGATGGAGTAACTTTTACGATGTCTCCAAATAATTCATTTACATGGACATAATTCTTTTTGATTTGTTCAAATTTTGACTCTAAACCTAAACCTCTTGCTTGTGGAAGTAAATTGGAATATTGTCCACCCGGAATTTCATGATCGTACACCTCTGCAGTTCCTGCTTTTAATTCACTTTCAAAAGGATAATAGAATTCTCGAACGATTTCAAAATAATTTGAATATTCGTTCAATTTGGGAAGGTTTATTGGGTTTTCTCTTTCGTGTCCTTGAAAAGTAGCAACTAATGAATTAAAATTAGGTTGTGAGGTTAAGCCGCTCATCGAAGCAAGTGCAACATCTATTACATCAACGCCAGCTTCAATTGCTTTTAAATAAGTTGTTGATTGGATGGAAGAAGTATCATGCGTATGCAAATGAATCGGGATGGAAATATGTTTTTTTAATTCAGTAACCAAGATTTGTGCTGCATAAGGTTTTAAAAGTCCAGCCATGTCTTTTATAGCCAGCATTTGCGCACCAGCTTGTTCCAATTCTTTTGCAAGATCAAGGTAATATTGAAGGGAAAACTTTTGCCTATCCGGATTTAAAAAGTCACCTGTATAGCAAATACAAGCTTCAGCAATAGCATTTGTTTTTTCAGACACTATTTTAATGCTATGTTTCATTCCCTCAATCCAATTTAAAGAATCAAATATTCTAAAAACATCAATTCCATTTTCTGCACTTTTAATGATGAATTGCTCAAGTACATTGTCAGGATAAGCCGCATATCCCACAGCATTACTTCCTCTGAATAACATTTGAAGTAAGACATTTGGTGCTGCCTTTCTTATTTTTCTTAATCTTTCCCATGGGTCTTCGTGCAGGAATCTCATTGTTACATCGAAGGTTGCTCCTCCCCAAACTTCTAATGAAAAGAGTTCTGGGAAATTTCTAGCCATTCCTTCCGTTACTTTTAAGATGTCGTAATTTCTAAGTCTTGTTGCAAATAACGATTGATGTGCATCTCGAAGCGTTGTGTCCGAATAAAATATTTTCTTTTCGTTTTTGATGTAGTTGATGAATTCGTCCCTTCCAAGTTCATTTAAAAGATCTTTTGTCCCTTTTGGGTAAGGTTTGCTAGAGTCAATTTGTGGAACAATAGGTTTTCTGAAAATTTTATCTGGATTATAAGCTTTTATATCTGGATGACCATTAACTTTCAATTCTGCCAAATATTTTAACAACTTTGTTCCTCTATCTTTGTCATATCCATAAGCTGGAATTAATAACTCAGGATTGGCAGGAATAAAACCTACATTAGCTTTTCCCAGTTGGAAAGTCTCATTACCCATTACATTGATTAAGAATGGGATATTTGTTTTTACACCTCTAATTCTAAATTCTTGCAACGTTCTTTTTAGGCGCTGCGATGCTCCTTTTAATGTTCGTCCGCTCGCTGATACTTTAACCAACATGGAATCGAAAAAAGGTGAAATTTTCACACCGGAATAACTGCTGCCTTCATCAAGTCGTATTCCGTATCCTCCAGCATTTCTATATGCGACTATGGTTCCGAAATCTGGCTTAAAATCATTTTCAGGATCCTCAGTTGTAATTCTACATTGAATGGCCCAACCGTTACATTTTAAGTCTTCCTGAGAATTAATAAAAATTTGACTGTGTGATAAGGGATGACCAGCTGCGATAATGATTTGAGATCGAACTAAATCAATACCTGTTATTTCTTCCGTAATCGTGTGTTCTACTTGTATTCTAGGATTAACTTCAATAAAGTAAATGTTTTCACATGCATCAACTAGAAATTCAACTGTACCGGCATTGCTGTAGTTTACATATTTTGCGATGTCAATTGCATATTGATACAATTTATCCTTTGTTTCTTGCCTTAAAATAGAAGGAGCAATTTCAATTACTTTTTGAAATCTTCGTTGAACAGAACAATCTCTTTCAAAAAGATGAACGATATGTCCATGATTATCGCCCAATATTTGCACCTCAATGTGTTTTGGATTTTCTATATATTTTTCAATGAAAACGGTGTCGTCCCCAAAAGCTTTTAAGGCTTCATTTTTAGCGTCATTGAATGAATTTTTTAATTCACTTTCATTTTGAACAACGCGCATTCCTCTTCCACCTCCACCAGCAGAAGCTTTTAGCATGATTGGATATCCGATACGAAGCGCTTCAATCTCGGCATCTGCAAGCGTGGTTAATTTGAAATTGCTATCAGGAATAAGGGGAACGTTTACTGCTTTTGCCACGATTTTGGCAGCCACTTTGTCTCCTAATTGCTCCATAGCTTCCGCTGACGGCCCAACAAAAATGATTCCTTCCTCTTTACATCTTTTGGCGAAATTCACGTTTTCGGATAAAAACCCATATCCAGGATGAATAGCGTCTACTTCATTGTCCTTAGCGATTTGGATTATTGTTTCTATGTCTAGATATGGTTTTAAAGGCTCGCTTTCATCTCCAATTTGAAAGCTTTGATCTGCTTTGTAACGATGTAAAGAGTAACGATCCTCATAAGTATAAACAGCAACTGTCTTAATCTTAAGCTCGGCAGCAGCCCTAAATACTCGGATGGCAATTTCTCCGCGATTTGCTACGAGGAGTTTTTTTATTTGTTTGATATTTGAATCTTTTTCCATGTTAAAACTTAGTGATTTTGTGCTTAGTGAATTGAAAAAAAGTTATCTTCTTTTACTTTTTGCAACAGTTTATAAAAATCTGGAAAAGATTTGTTTACAACTTTGGCGTTTTCAATGGAGATGTATTTTGTTGCTCTTGAGCCAAGTATAGCCGCAGCCATAGCAATTCGATGATCCCCATGCGGATTTATGATAGCAGGTTTTGCATAAAATATTGGTTCGATATGCATTTCGTCGTTTTCTATGGTGATTTTTGCTCCCATTTTTCCAAGTTCTTCTTGAATTGCAATAGCTCTGTTACTTTCTTTGGCAAATAAGCGATGTACACCTTTTATGGTAGATGTTCCATTGGCAAAGCATGCCAAAACAGCAAGAGGAGGGAATAAATCAGGACAATGAGTTGCATCAAACACAATTGGATTTGCTTTGTTTTTTCGGATAAAAACACTATTTTCCTGTTGATCTATTTGAGCGCCATAATCTTTCAAAGCCTTTAAAATTGCAATGTCTGCTTGGTTTGATTTTGAATTTAGGTTGTTAATTTTTAGTTCACCATTTATTGCGGCTAGTACCAAGAAAAAAGAAGCAGAACTCCAATCTCCTTCAATGTTAATTTCAGTTTCTTCCAGTTGATAAGGTCCGTTGAATTTAATTTGGTTGTTTTCTAATTTTAAATTCACACCAAATTCTTTTAAAACTGTTAAGCTTAACTCAATATATGGAATACTTGTAGGGTTGAGAATTGTGATTTTTTCATTTGTTAAATAAGGAGAAGCTACATAACCGTAGATTACACCAGTAATAAATTGTGAACTCAGGGATCCGTCAAGTTCAATGTCCTTTGGGATTAAAGGACCGTTAATATGAAAAGGCAGTTTTCCCTCGTTTGAAATGAATTTAACATCCAAATCCTTCATTAATGAATCAAAGAAATTCATAGGTCTTTTTACCAAACTACCTTCACCTTTCAATAAAACTTGATTTTTGCTGTTAGCAAGAAGAGGAGTGAACATGCGGGACGATAAACCAGATTCATTGCAGTTTACTTTTAAGTTTTCAAGTTTTTCGATTCCTGAACTAATTATTTCAGTACAATTTTCAAACTTATTAAAAACTGCACCAGTTTGTCGTAAGATATCAAGTGCAGCTAATTCATCATCAGATTCTCCTAAGTTGTATATTTTAGTTTTTCCTTTAACAATCAGAGCACAAGCTAAGGCTCTTTGAGAGCAACTCTTTGAAGCAGGAATTGTAATTTCACCTTTAATTTCTGAGCTTGGGTAGATATTGATGTCCATTTACGATAATTCTTTAATTACTTCTTGAATTCGAATACTTTCTACGTGGAGTGCTTCCATAAATGCTTTAATGAAATCGTTGCTTAAGTCCAATTTTTCACCTTTTTGGAGCATTCTTTCTAGGATTTCATTCCATCTAGAAGATTGAAGCACAGTAACTGCGTTGTCTCTTTTTAATTTTCCTATTTTTTCTGAAACCTTCATTCTTGAGGAAATGAGACTTAATAAATCGTCATCATATAGGTTGATTTGTTCCCTTAGCGCCGCCAATTCTTGCTGATATTCTGATTGATTGGTGGAATTACTTTTCCAGATCAACTGATTGTAAATATCTTTTAAAACATTGGGTGTGATTTGCTGATCTTTATCCGTCCAAGCTTCATCTGGATTCGTGTGAGATTCGATGATTAGTCCTTTGTAATCCAAATCCAAACTTTGCTGCGAAATTTCTTGCAAATTTGTTCTATTTCCGCAAATGTGTGATGGATCGCAAATCATGGGGATTTCGGGGAACAATCTTTTCATCTCAATAGGGATTTGCCAAATAGGTGCATTTCGATATTGCGTATTTCCGTAAGATGAAAAACCACGATGAATTAAACCAATATTTTCAATCCCAACTTTTTGCAGTCTTTCAATGGCACCAATCCATAATTTAATGTCTGGATTTACTGGGTTTTTGATCAAAACAGTTGCCTTACTTCCTTTAAGTGCATCAGCGATATTTTGCACACTGAAAGGGTTTACAGTTGTTCTTGCTCCAATCCACAAAATATCAACATTAAAGTGTAAGGCATCTTCCACATGTTTATTATTTGCTACTTCTGTTGCAATTTTTAATCCTGTCAAATCTTTTGCTTTTGAAAGCCAAGCTAAGCCTCGAGTTCCCGGACCTTCAAAACCACCCGGATTAGTTCTAGGTTTCCAAATTCCTGCTCTTAAAACATCAACAATTCCTGTTGCTTTCAATTCGGTGGCAGTTTTCACCAATTGTTCTTCACTTTCAGCGCTACAAGGACCTGCAAAGATTAATTTTTCCTTATAAATGATGTTATTTTTGTCCATAATTTAATTTAATACTGGATTATTAACAATAATTTTTTCACCCTTATATATTCCCAGAACTTTGAGGCTTCTAGCAACTTTCTCTAGTTTTGAAAGTGCATTTTCAAGATCTGTTTTGGATATAAATTCAACGTCTAGGTGAAATGCATATTGGCTAGGATTGTTCGGAATTGGAACACTTTGAATTTTAGACAAGTTAATGTTTTGTGCCTTCAAAATATTTAGTATTTCTGCTAAGGATCCTACTTGATTAAAGGTCACTAAGTTCAGTGATGCTTTATCAGCTCCATCAATAAAATCTTCTCCTTTGCTTAAAATGTAAAAACGTGTGTAATTTATTTTTTCATCACAAACATTATCCTCAATGATTTCTAAATTAAACTTTGCAGCTACCGCAGGACCAGCAATTACTCCCAATTTATTACCCTTTTGGTTTATTATTAATTCCGCGGAGGTGGATGTATCTTTGAATTCAGTAACAGTCACATTTTCAAGGTTTGACAAATAATCTTGACATTGCCCAAGTGCCATTGGATGTGAAATTATTTCCTCAATTTGAGAAATTTTTGTACCTGGTTTTGCCAAAAGCTTTAATTCTATTGGTAAATATGTTTCCCCGATAATTTTCAAATTGAATTGATCAATTAATTGGTAATTGAGTAAAATACTTCCGGCAACTTTATTTTCTATGGCAATAATCCCATAATCTACTAAGTTTTTGGAGAGTTTATCGCAAACCTCTCTAAAAGATCCACATTCCAAAACTGTGATATCTTCACCGAAATATTTTTTGGCCGCTAAGTCGTGGAAAGAAGCAATTGAACCTTGAATTGCAATGTTGTGATTTCTCATAATTTATAATAGATTTATGTTATTTAACTTGGAGTCAGCTTTTATTTCTTCGCTCCAGATACTTGCTTGAACTTCACCAATGTGTTTTTTTCTCAGTAAGAACATAGTAATTCGCGATTGACCTATTCCACCTCCAATTGTTTGAGGTAAATTTCCTATCAATAGCTCTTGATGCCAGTAAAGGTTTTTTCTTTTGGTTTCTCCTCTAATTTCCAATTGTTTTTCTAGCGCTTCTTTATTCACTCGAATTCCCATGGATGAAACTTCAAATGCTCTTTCAAGAATTGGGTTCCACAATAAAATGTCTCCATTTAATCCTTTGTATTTTTCAGAAGTCGGAGTTGACCAGTCGTCATAATCAGGAGCGCGACCGTCGTGTACTTCACCATTACCCAATTTTCCACCAATTCCGATTAAGAATACTGCTCCATATTTTTGTGCAATTTCATTTTCTCTTTCTTTTGAGCTCAATGTTGGGTATTCTGCCAAAACATCTTCTGCATGTAAAAAGGTAATTGATTTTGGCAAAATGGCTTCAATTCCATATTCTTTTTCCAAACTTGCTTCTACATCTTTTAATGCTCCATAAATTTTTAAAACGGTTTCTTTCAGGTAATCCAAATTTCTCGAAGCTTCAGAAATTACTTTTTCCCAATCCCATTGATCAACATAAACACTATGAATTATAGATAAATCTTCATCTGGGCGCAAAGCTCTCATGTCTGTATACAATCCTTGTTCTGCTGCTGCTTCAATTTGTTTTAATTTGTACCTTTTCCATTTTGCTAAAGAATGAACGATTTCTACCTTTTTTTCAGGTAAATCTTTGATATTTACTCTTACAGGATTTTCGATTCCGTTTAAATCGTCGTTTATTCCAGTTCCTTGTTCTAAAATTAATGGCGCCTCAACTTTTATTAGATTTAAATTTTCCGCTAATGCCGTGGCAAATTTTTGTTTTACTTCAGAAATTAATTTTTCTATTTCATAAACAGAAATAGCTTTGCTTTCAATTGTTGTACTCATTTTGTTTAAAATATTAAATAAAAAAAGCCTCCCATCATTATGGAAGGCCTAAAACTAACTTAATAACTAAAACCTTCCTTTAATATTTAAAGTGATTAAAAAAGAAAAAGAAGTTGTTAATTATTATCATCTAATCTATGCTAAAAAACTCGAGAACAAAGTTATGTCATTTAAAGGTTTGAAAAACATTTTTGGACAAAACAAGATATTTTTATATTAAAAAATTAATTAATTAAATGATTGATTTTAAATAATTTAAAATTTAAATTTCACTTTTACATATAGGACAAAATTTATATTTTAATCGGATTATCGGCAAAAAATGTTGTGTTTATTTTTTGTTGCGATGGGACAAATTTGTGTTTGCTTTTCAAAACTTCATGAATTTGCAGCTAATATCCACGAATTTTAGCTTATTCCATTCACGAATACCAACGATTATTGTTCTTTTGAGAAAATTTTACTTTCAAGAACACTAATGCCAACAAAATAGATAAAATCATTGAAGCCATTGGAATAATCTTCAATCAAAAAACTTCCAAAAGTTAGGATTGTAAATAGTACATAACTTGTCATAAACCCCAAAGAAATAAACTTCCCAGAACTTGTTTGAAGGTATTCTCTTTTTAATAAGCCAATAATAAATAGAATGGGCGCAACTATTTCTAAAATTATGATAATACCATAGGAAATATTGATTCCGAATGGGATTTTATTTATCAAACTGTCACTAAATTTATTGTAAAACCAAGTTGGAACAAAGTCACCTACTAGTTTATGGATTGCAGGAATTCCAATTATCGTAATCAGAATAAGAAGGATAATAATTTTTTTCATGTTAAGCTTTTTTATGGATTGATTCTAAATTTAATTTTAAGATTTGGGACATTGAATTACAAAGTAAAAAGTCCGTATTATGATGATGCTCAGCTAGTTCCTTTTTTAAAAGATCAATATTATCAGTCGACGAAAGTGTTTCCTTGTCCATGGTTTCGAATAAATCGTTAAGCATGTGTCTTTCGTGCTTCATTCTTCTTACAATTCTCGATTGCTCTTCAATTTGATATTGTAAAATTGTTTGAGAATTAAGTGCTGCGATTGATAATTCTACAAATTTTAGATTTTCTTTGTAAAATTGAGGTAAATAAATTTTCTTTTTCCCTTCATAACACTGTTGGTCAAAATCAATTGAACGAATTCTGTATTGAACATCATCAAAGTCGTGTGTGATTTCGACAACAAAATTATACGCCCTCATATCTCCAAGCAAAGTGTAAAAACACCTTTCGTTGAATTTTATAAATTCCTTCGCAAGTCTTGTTTTATTTGTTTTTGGATGATTCAATTCTGACTGAATGTAGTCGTCGCCAGGAATCCCAGAGATGTGTTCCTCAATTAATGTGTTTTTGTCAATAAAATAATTGACCTTGTTGGGCGAAAGAATATCCTCCAATTCAAGTCCGAAAATTCGAGAGACATCGGTTTTTTTTACATAAAAATAATCGTAATTGTCATTGAAGTTGTTAATTATCTTTATGCGGAATGGATTTGAATTTCCAAATAGACAATAATCAATTCGGTCTACGCGTAAATGTTCCATAACTGAAATATCACCTTCAGTTTTTAATAAAGAGTATATAAAACAAAGTGCTTCATTTATCTCAATAAAATCCTCTTGTTTATACATGACTGTGATCCAAAGGGTATTTCCAAGGGGAAAAGAATCAGTATATCTTGACAAGGTTTCATAAGCTAATGGCAATTTGAATGTTCGTCCGTATTTTTTCAAATACTTTTGTACATTAGCTGTTAAGGGATAACATTTTTTTTTCTCAAAAATTTCATTCATGGCTTAAAATTATGATTTTTTTCGCTCTTTCAAAATCTTTAAAACATCCTCCAAGGTAAAATCTTTCGCTTTGAGTAAAATTAAGTAGTGAAAAAGTAAATCCGCGGATTCGTTCAAAAATAAATCTTTGTCATTCCCTAATGCTTCTATTACCACTTCAACACCTTCTTCTCCAACTTTTTGGGCAATCTTATTGATTCCTTTAGCCTTTAGACTTGTAATGTATGAGTTTTCAGGTTCATTTTCAAAGCGTTCTTGAATGGTTTTTTCTAAGTCTTCTAAAATCCCGAAGGACGTTTTACTTTCGTTATTCCAGCAGGTTTTTTTACCTGTGTGACACGTTGGGCCAATCGGATTCACGAGGCATAACAAGGAATCTTTGTCACAATCTAATTCAATAGATACTAAATTTAGAAAATTTCCGCTTTCTTCTCCTTTGGTCCACAGGCGATTTTTTGTTCTGGAAAAAAAGGTGACTTTTTTACTTTCAATTGTTTGCGAAAATGCCTCTTCATTCATGTATCCTAGCATCAAAACTTGCAAGGTTTCAGCATCTTGAATGATGCACGGCACAAGTCCATCTGATTTTTTGAAATCTATTTCGTTAATATTTATCATCTTATTTGGATATTATTTGTTCTTAAATACGTTTTTAAGTCTGGAATTTTAATTTCACCAAAATGGAAAACACTTGCAGCCAATGCTGCATCAACATCACTTTCCTCAAAAACTTCTTTGAAATGTTGCATGTTTCCACAGCCACCAGATGCAATGATTGGAACATTGACAAGTTCGGCTAATTTTTTCAAAGCATCAAGAGCGAAACCGTTTTTAGTTCCGTCGTGATCCATGGAGGTAAACAGAATTTCGCCAGCTCCTAAGTTTACAGCTTCTTTCGCCCAAGTAAATAATTCTAAATCTGTTTCAATTCTTCCTCCATTGAGAAAAACTTTCCACTTATTATCAATTAATTTGGCGTCGATAGCAACTACTACACATTGATTGCCAAATTTTTGAGCTAATTCTTGAATCAATTTTGGGGTTTTTACTGCGGAGGAATTCACGCTGATTTTGTCTGCACCATTTTTTAGCAAGTTGGCAGCATCTTCAACACTAGCAATTCCACCACCCACAGTAAAAGGAATGTTGATTGCAAGAGCAACATTTTTCACCATTTCAAGCATGGTTTTTCTACCTTCGTGGGTCGCGGTGATGTCCAAAAAGACGAGTTCATCCGCTCCATTTTGAGAGTAAATTTTTGCTAATTCCACAGGGTCACCTGCATCAATTAAACCTTCAAAATTGACACCTTTTACAGTGCGGCCATTTTTGATATCTAAGCAGGGGATTATTCTTTTTTTAAGCATCTTTTTTTGATTATAGGTTCCGATAACTATCGGAATTAAGATATTAGGAGTTTAAGACTATTTAAGTCAATTTTATTTTCATAAATTGCTTTTCCTATAACAACTGAGAGAATATTCGAATCTTGAAGTTGGATTACATCTTCAATGCAAGATACTCCTCCGCTTGCAATAAGGTCAATTTGAGGAAATTTCTCCATGATTTGATTGTATAAATCGAAGGATGGTCCTGTTAATGTTCCATCTTTTGAAATGTCAGTGCATAAAACATTTTTAATTCCTAAGGCTACATATTCTTCAATAAAATCAAATAAATCAATCGATGAGGTTTCAAGCCAACCACTGACTGCAATTTTTAAATCATGCACATCAGCACCCAAAATAAATTTATCTGCTCCGTATTTTTCAATCCAAGATTTAAAAAGTGTTTTGTCTTTAACTGCAAGACTTCCAATGGTAACTTGTTTGGCGCCTGCATCCAAGACTGCTTTTAAATCAGCTTCTGTTTTCACTCCACCACCAAAATCAACATGTAGATTGGTTTCTGAACAAATTTGTTTTAAAGTTTCTAAGTTTTGAACTTGACCTGCTTTTGCACCATCTAAATCAACTAAGTGCAGAAACTTAAAACCTAATTTCTCATAGTTTTTAGCTAATTCGATTGGCGAATAATCGTAAGTTGTTTGTTGAGAATAATCTCCTTTTGTAAGCCGGACACATTTTCCGTCTATGATATCTATTGCTGGAATAATTTTCATTTGTTATTTATTAAATTTGATTCAAAAAGTTAGTGAGAATTTGATTCCCAACTTCCCCGCTTTTTTCTGGGTGAAATTGGCAGGCGAAAAAATTGTCTTTTTGGAGGGCAGCACTGAATTTCTCTTGATATTGACAGCTTGCAATGGTATATTTAGAAATAGGAGCAAAATAGCTATGTACAAAATAAACATCTTCTTGCACGTTATCTAAAATACTTTTTGCGTCCACTAAATTGTTCCAACCCATGTGCGGCACTTTGTATTTAGGATCAAATTTTATCACTTTGAGATCTTCAAAAATATTAAGTCCATCCGTGTTTCCTTCTTCAGTGTGTTGGCACATCAGTTGCATTCCTAAGCAAATTCCCAAAACTGGTTGTTTGAGTTTCGGGAGCAAGAGGTCAATTTGAGTTTTTTTCAATTGAGTCATCGCATCTTCGGCATGACCAACGCCTGGAAAAATAACAAAATCCGAAGTTTTTATTTCTTCCGCATCTGAAGAAAGTATGGTGTTTTTACCTAATCTTTCGAAGGCTGCTTTCACCGAAAAAACATTTCCAGCTCCATAATCTATAATTGTAACTTTCATTTTAAGTAGATTTTAAGATCTTATGACTTTAAGATTATTAGACATTACATTTTTGATTTTTTACTTTTAATTTTATCAATTCTTTTAAAGAATTCCTTTTGTTGAAGGTAGCGTTGCGTTTCTTCCCTCTCGTTTTTTAGCCATTTTAATTGCTTTTGCAAAAGCCTTGAAAATAGATTCAATTTTATGGTGTTCGTTTTCACCCTCTGCTTTCACATTCAAATTGCATTTGGCTCCGTCTGTAAAAGATTTGAAGAAGTGGTAAAACATTTCAGTGGGCATTTTCCCAATCAATTCTCGATTAAAAGTTGCGTCCCAAACGAGCCAATTTCTGCCTCCAAAATCAATTGCAACTTGAGCAAGACAATCATCCATGGGTAAACAAAAGCCGTAGCGCTCAATACCCAATTTATTTCCTAAAGCCTGAGCAAAACATTCACCTAGCGCAATTGCTGTATCTTCAATGGTGTGGTGTTCATCTACTTCCAAATCACCTTTCACTTGTATTTCTAAATCCAATTGACCGTGACGCGCAATTTGGTCCAGCATGTGGTCAAAAAATGAAATTCCTGTGTCAATCTTTGATTTTCCAGTTCCGTCTAAATCAAGTTGAATAGAAATGTCAGTTTCATTTGTTTTCCTACTGTAACTTGAGGTACGATCTCCTAGTTTTAAAAAGGTGTAAATCTCTTCCCAATCGCAACTTTCAAGTGCAATGAAACTTTTAAGTTCTTCCTCTTTAGTATTCACTTCATTTTTGCCAGGATCATTTTCATTTTTCATGTAAATTGCTCTCGCATTGAGGTTTTTGGCTAGTTCTACGTCTGTTAATCGATCTCCAATAACGAAGGAGTTTTTCAAGTCGTATTCCTCTGAAAAGTATTTTTGAAGTAAACCCGTTTTTGGTTTGCGCGTAGCTGCATTTTCGTTTGGAAAGGTTTTGTCTATGCATTCTTCTGAAAAATAAATCCCTTCAGATTTTAGAGTATCAACCATTAGATTGTGCGGCCCAATAAAATTTTCAAAAGGGTAGGAGTTTGTACCCAAGCCGTCTTGATTGGTCACCATAACCAGTTCAAAATCTAATTCGCGAGCAATTTTTCCTAGTCCAGAAAATACCTTTGGGTAAAATTGAAGTTTTTCGAACGAATCTACTTGAAAGTCTGTTGGTGGTTCGAGAATTAAGGTTCCATCTCGATCGATAAATAATACTTTTTTCATTTGATTAATTTTAATTCGTTTATTAATAGTTCATTTTCTTGTTTTGTTCCAACAGTGATTCTTAAAGTTGAGCTACAAAGCGCTTGCGAGGATCTGTTTCTAAGCACAATTCCTTTTTGGATGAGTTTTGAATAAATTTCATTTGCATTTTTTATGCGAATCAGGATAAAATTCGAGTCACTCGGGAAAACGGTTTCAATTGCTTCGATTTTTTGAAGTTCTGAAATTAACTTTTGGCGTTCCTCTTTTATGATTTCAATTTCTGCTTGAACTTTAGGGTAATTTTGTAGCAATTTAAATCCCAAATCTTGTGTTAAGATATTGATGTTGTAAGGTGGTTTAATTTTGTTCAACCAAGAAATTATTTTTTTATTTGAAAACAACATTCCAAGTCGTGCTCCGGCTAATCCTAAAGCTTTTGAAAAAGTTTGTGTTACTACCAAATTTTCGTATTTATAAATTAACTCAATTGCACTTTTTTCTTCTGAGAAATCGATGTAGGCTTCGTCAATGACTACAATTCCTTGAAAGTTTTGAATCAAAAATTCAATATCCTTTTTTGGAAAACTCTGACCTGTTGGGTTGTTTGGAGAACAAATAAATAGGATTTTAGATGTTGTTCCTTGTTCTAAAATAGCCGATAAATTCAAAGAAAAATCAGCATTTAAAAGTACATTATTTAGTTTTACGGCATTGATTTTTGCTGAAACGGCATACATTCCATAGGAAGGAGAGATACTCACAATTTCGTCTTTATAGGCTTCGCAAAATAAGCGAATAAGCAAATCAATACACTCATCGGAGCCATTTCCTAGAAAAATATTATCTGGTTCACAACTCTTTATAACTGCAGTTTTTTGTTTTAACTTAATTTGTAAAGGATCTGGGTAGCGATTAAAACCATTTTCAAAAGGATTTTCATTTGCATCCAAATAAACGGAGGCCTCACCTTCAAATTCATCTCTTGCTGATGAATAAGGTTTTAGGTCCAACAAATCAGGTCTTATTAATTGTTCAATATTCATTTTATAAATCTTTTAATCTGATACTTACTGCGTTTTTGTGAGCTTCAAGTCCTTCGGCTTCTGCCATGATTTCTATCGTTTTTCCAAGATTAAGCAGTCCCTCTTTGCTTATTTCTTGGAAAGTAATTTTTTTGACAAAGGAATCAACTGATACACCCGAATACTGGTTGGCATATCCATTGGTTGGAAGCGTATGATTTGTTCCAGAGGCATAATCTCCAGCGCTTTCAGGAGTATATTGACCAATGAAAACGGAACCGGCATTGCTTATTTTGTCAATCAAATTATCATTATAACTGGTGTTTAAGATCAAGTGTTCAGGAGCGTAACTATTTACAATCGGAATAACGTTTTCTTTGCTCGTCACGATTGCAGCTGAATTTTCAAGTGCTCCGCTAGCTTGTGCTTTTCGAGGCAATTTTTCTAATTGAATTTCTAATTCCTGTTTAATTTGTTGCGCTTTTTCAAAATTGGTACAGACTAAAATGACTTGAGAATCAGCACCATGTTCAGCCTGTGCAAGTAAATCTGAAGCGACATATTTTTCATTCGCATTTTCATCACAAACAAGCATCACTTCGCTTGGTCCTGCAGGCATGTCGATGGCAACTTTGAATTTTTGAGCGTACAATTTTGCGGCAGTAACATATTGGTTTCCTGGACCAAAGATTTTGTAAACAGCTGGTACAGATTCCGTACCCAAAGTCATAGCAGCAATTGCCTGTATTCCTCCTAGCTTGAAAATGCGAGAAATGCCACAAAGTTTAGCTGTAAATAAAATGGCAGGATTGACTTTTCCTTCCAAATCACAAGGGGTACATAAAACAATTTCCTTACATTCAGCAATTTTTGCAGGAATGGCCAACATGAGAATCGTTGAAAATAGGGGAGCAGATCCACCTGGGATGTAGAGTCCAACCTTTTCAATTCCAACTGATTTTCGCCAACAAATCACTCCTGGTGTAGTTTCAATTTTGATGGGTGCTTCGATCTGTTTTTCGTGAAAAAGATAGATGTTTCTGTAAGCCTCTTTAATTGCTTTTTTTAAGGAGTCATCTAGCTGATTGCAGGCAGAATTTATTTCTTGCTCGGTGACTTCTAAATTTTTTAGTTCTGCCTTGTCAAATTTTTGCGTTAATTGCTTCAAAGCTAGATCACCATTTAATGCCACTTGATCAAAAATTCCTTCGACAATTGTATTTAAATCAACTTGTTCAAGAAATGGTCTAGTTAGTATTTTTTTTAAATCTTCTTGGTTTGGATTTTGATATATTTTCATATTTACTAAGTTTTAGATTACCATTTTTTCAATTGGAACAATTAATATTCCTTGTGCACCTGCTTCTTTTAGGGCATCAATGTTTTCCCAAAATTGTTCCTCAGAAATTACGGAATGAATCGAACTCCATCCTTTTTCAGCTAAAGGTAATACAGTTGGGCTTTTCATTCCCGGTAAAATTTTGCTTATCTTTTCAACTGCCTCATTTGGTGAATTTAACAAAATGTATTTCGAATTTTTGGCTGTTAAAACTGCTTTCATTCTAAATACTAATTTTTCTAAAATTTCTTTTTTTGCAAGGCTAAGATTTTTACTTTTCACCAATACCGCCTCTGATTTAAGAATGACTTCAATTTCTTTCAAACCATTCATGAAAAGTGTATTTCCCGAAGAAACGATGTCAACGATTGCTTCGGCTAATCCAAGTGTAGGCGCAATCTCAACAGAACCTGAAATGCTGTGTATTTCTGCTTTAACTTTATTTTCTTTGAGGTAGTTTGAAACCGTGTTTGGGTAGGAGGTAGCAATTTTTTTTCCTTCGAGATCTTTGACAGATTTTATCTTAGAAGTTTTAGGAACGGCAAGGGAAACTTTG
>JBIKSI010000065.1:0-18281 GCA_044348665.1 Crocinitomicaceae bacterium | reverse complement strand
AATAATTTGCAAAGCTGAATGAATGTTTCGCATTCAACCAACCATGATTTGCATGACCTCGTTCCGACGATTTATGAATAATTGTTTTCATTTTATCTTTTTTTGACAAATTTACGATTAATTTATTTACCGTGGTATTTATTTGTCTAAAATTAACAGGAATTAAATAAAAAGAGCGAAAAAATTAATTCCCGCTCTTATTCATTGTCCATTCAAGATTTAAAACCCTTGCTTTCTCGCTTAACCTAGGTATGATTTTAGCATCCGGCTTCGAGAAGTGTGTTTTAATCTTCGAATTGCTTTTTCTTTTATCTGTCTCACTCGCTCGCGAGTTAAATCAAATTTTTCACCAATTTCCTCCAAAGTCAGAGGATATTTACCGTTTAATCCGTAGTAGAGTCTCACCACCTCGCCTTCACGAAGTGTTAAGGTTGATAAAGAACGTTCAATATCTTTGCGTAATGATTCTGTTACTAATTCATTTTCAGGACTATTCATGTATGTGTTTGGAAGTACATCATACATGCTAGAAGAATTTTCATCGCTTTCAGTTAGAGGAGCATCCATGGATAAATGTCTGTTTGAATTTGAAAGTGACTGGCGGACATCCTCAACAGAAACATCTAAAAATTCAGCCATTTCATCTGCTGATGGCGGTCTTTCAAACTTTTGTTCCAATTCTGAATAAGCTCTATTTATTTTATTAATTGTTCCAATTTTATTTAAGGGTAAACGTACAATTCTTGCTTGTTCTGCCAAAGCTTGTAAGATTGCCTGACGAATCCACCAAACTGCATAAGAAATGAATTTGAATCCACGTGTTTCATCGAAACGTTGCGCCGCCTTGATTAGTCCAATATTTCCTTCATTGATTAAGTCAGGAAGGGTTAAACCTTGATTTTGATATTGTTTAGCAACGGAAACCACGAATCTTAAATTTGCACGTGTTAAACGTTCCAAAGCCTTTTTATCGCCGTTTTTAATTTTTAATGCAAGAGCCACTTCTTCATCAGCCGAAATCATTTCTTCTCGACCAATTTCTTGTAAATATTTGTCCAAAGAAGCATCTTCTCTGTTGGTGACTTGTTTGGTGATTTTTAGTTGTCTCATGATTCTGGTTTTTAGTTAATTGCATCTATCTATAATACGTTTAAAGTTAGCAAAAGTTGAATGGAAAATCACATTTTTTTTTCCAAATGAATATTTCAGCCATTTGTTTCTTTAAACCACTATTATGAATGAAAATTTACGAAAAAGTTACATACCATTTTCAAAAAAAACTTTAAGTGTTGTTAATTTTGATTAAAGTGTGCTTTTTAAAGCGTAAATTTGAGGTCAAGAAATAAAAAATCGTGAAAATATTATTTGTTTGTTTAGGAAATATTTGTCGTTCTCCGCTGGCAGATGGAATTTTAAGAAGGAAATTAAATGAGCTTAAAATCGATGTTGAAGTTGACTCTTGTGGCACAATCGGAAATCATGTTGGAGAAAAACCTGATTCAAGGATGATTGCAACTGCCAAAAATAGAGGAACGGACTTAAGTTTTTTGCGTGCTCGGAAATTTTCGAAATCAGATTTTCAAGATTTTGACCATATTTTTGTGATGGATAAAAGTAATTTTCAAGATGTTTTGAGTCTGGCAAATTCTGAGGAAGAAAAAAGCAAGGTGAAAATGATTTTAAACGAAGTGCAAGAGAATGAAAACTTGGAAGTTCCAGATCCATATTATGGTGGACAAGCAGGTTTTGAGCATGTATACGATTTACTAAACGAGGCAACAGATTGCATAATTGAAAAATACATTAAGAAATAAAATTAGATGTCAAAGGAAACAAAAGAAAGCGCAATTAAAGAGGTTCAAAGAGGGAAATTATTTTTAGTTCCTAACACACTTGGAAGTGAAACAACACAAGCGATTATTCCATCTGGAGTTGCTGATTTGGTTAAAAATATTCGATTTTTTGCAGTGGAAGAGGTGAAATCAGCTCGTAGATTATTGCGAAAATTAGATAGAGAATTTCCAATCGATGAAAGTGAATTTTACATCTTAAATAAAAAAACTCCTTCTGAAGAATTGTATGCGATGTTGCGACCAATGAAAGATGGTTTTGACATGGGGATTATTTCCGAGGCTGGTTGTCCTGGAATTGCTGACCCTGGAGCTAATTTAGTTTCTTTAGCGCATCAAAAAGGTTTTCAAGTTTCGCCTTTAGTTGGACCATCATCTATTTTATTGGCTTTGATAGGAAGTGGATTTAATGGTCAAGAATTTTCTTTTACGGGATATTTACCAAAGGAAAGAAAAGAGCGAATTAAAAAATTGAAAGATTTTGAACATTACGTAAGACGAACAGGTTCTACGCAAATTTTCATGGATACACCTTTTAGAAACATGCATGTGCTGGACGATTTATTGAATTCATTAAGTGATGACGTTCAAATTTGCATTGCATCTAATTTAACTTTACCTGATGAATCTATCAAAACGATGAGCGTAGCAAAATGGCGCGATAATGCCTATGATTTAGGAAAAATTCCTGCTTTGTTTTTGATTGGGAAAATGGCTTGAGTTTTTAGTGATACAAAATACATCCGATTACAAAATGATATTCTGAACACACTTTTTTGTTGTCCTTGAGGGCAGGTTCGAATTGGAGTTTTTGAAATATCTTTTTATGTATTGGCCACGGATTTCCCAAATTTACACTAATTTTTTTCACAAATATTTTTTATGTCTTAATGAAATACTATTGTATTCACAACTCAAGTTTTTTCAATTCTTCTTCCAATTTCCAAGCCTGATAATGTTTAATTCCTTTATAGTCTTGTAAAACAAATTCATCCATAGTCACAATCCATTTTTCATAATTATCCTTGATGGATAGTAATGATTTATACTCACGTTTTGCAGTTTCAGGATTTTGGAAATCAAAGCAAACTTGAATGTATAAAGTTTTATTGTTTTTTGTTGCCACAAAATCTACCTCTCCAGCTCTAAATGCACCCACAAAAATTTGAAAACCATTACGACGTAGTTCGGTGTAAACATAATTTTCCAAAATATAACCTGATCCATGCAGTATTGATGGAAAAAGCAGGTTTTTAAATGCTAAATCATTGAGGTAAAACTTTGTGTTTCCCGATAAAATGTCTTTTCCTTTTATGTCAAATCGCTCCGCTTGGTGAATTACAAATGTTTGCAGTAAGTAAGAAATATAATTGGAAATGGTCTCGTAATTTGTTTTCCGATTCTTACTTTTAAAATAGTTTATGATGTTTGTTATTGATACCAAATTCGAAATATTGTTTACCAAATAGGTAAAAATGTCATTCAATAATGCTGCATCTTTTATATGATAGCGTTGGATTATGTCTCGCAGCAAGATAGTGTCTTTCAAGGATGACATGTAATGAATCTTACTTTCCTTGTTTTTTAGGTTGAATAATTCTGGTAAAGCTCCACTTGCAAGGTAATCCAACAGATTTTTTCGGTTTTTTTCTTGATCTAAAAAGTCTGTATATTCATAAAAGGAAAATGGCAGGATTTCAAATTCCACGTATCTTCCTGAAAGTAAACTGGATAGTTCGCCCGAAAGCAAGTCGGAATTTGACCCTGTGATAAAAATTTCATATTCTTTTGTGTAATCTTGTGATAAGGAATTGATGATTTTTTCCCATTGCTCGATTTGCTGTACTTCATCGATAAAAAGGTAAACCTTTCCTTTTATTTTAAATTTTTTATGGTAGAAAGCTAATAGATTTTCTAAGTCTTTGTAGTTTCTTATGAAATCAAATTCTGTAAATTCTTTATTTATGTAAAAAGTATTTTTTGCTTTAACTCCTTCATTTATAATTAATTCATTGATGTATTGCCTTAAAATAAAACTTTTTCCTACGCGACGTTGACCCAACAAAACACGAATTAGTTTTGACCCATTAAATTGTTTTAGGGATTCTAAATAGATGCTGCGTGTAAATCCTATTTTACGCTTTTGTTCCCAAAAATTGAAAGGAATGATTTTGTTAAAATTCTCATTCATACTTGAAATTTTTACAAATATAGTTATTATTTTTTTTTAAACTTAAAATAATGTGTTTTTTACAACATTTTATGTTTAAATTTAATATTTTGTATTTTTGTAAGTTAATTAATTTTAATTTGAAAATTTTTATAAAAATGCATTTTTTTCAAACCTACTTGAATATATTGTATTTTTTGTAAAATATTTTGCTGTGGTTTATTTTTAAATTGAAGTCGTTTTATATAAAAAGACCATTTAAGAAATCTTTCCCCAATCAGGTTTATCCTTCAACAATTTCACCATTTTATTGCGAATGTGTTGATGTTCAGGGGAATTTAGATTGCCGTCCTTTTCTAAAATTTCACGCGCTTTTTCTCTCGCAAGCGAAACTATGTGACCATCTTTTGTTAAATCGGCAATTTTTAAATCCAAAATTCCACTTTGTTGTGTTCCCATTAAATCGCCAGGGCCACGCAATTCTAAATCAACTTCAGCAATTTCAAATCCGTCTTGGGTGCGAACCATGGTTTCCAAACGTTTTTTACTTTCTTTGGATAACTTTTGTCCAGACATTAAAATACAATAAGATTTTTCGGCTCCACGGCCAACTCTTCCGCGTAATTGATGCAATTGGGAAAGTCCAAAACGTTCGGAACTTTCGATAATCATGACGGACGCATTTGGAACATTTACCCCAACTTCAATTACTGTTGTTGCAACCATAATTTGGGTTTTTCCTTCCACAAAACGACGCATTTCATATTCTTTCACCTCAGGTTTTAATTGACCGTGAACAATACTCACTTGGTATTCTGGCATGGGGAAAGCACGAGTAATTGATTCGTATCCTGACTGCAAATTATGGTAATCGAGTGTTTCCGATTCAGCAATTAATGGAAAAACGATGTACACTTGTCTGCCAAGAGCGATTTCTCGACGCATAAATCCAAAAACCAGTGAACGATCATTTTCAAAGCGATGTTCGGTTTTAATGGGTTTTCTTCCCGGAGGTAATTCGTCAATAACAGAAACGTCTAAATCTCCATAAACAGTCATTGCCAAGGTACGTGGAATGGGAGTTGCAGTCATCACCAAAACGTGCGGGGCTTGTGTATTTTTTTTCCACAATTTAGAGCGCTGAGCCACACCGAAACGATGTTGTTCGTCGATCACTACCATCCCTAAATTTTTGAAAACGACTGGATCTTCAATCAAGGCATGCGTTCCGATTAATATATGGATTTCGCCATTGGCAAGTGCTTCAAGTAGAATTTTTCGTTGAGACTTTTTGCTGGAGCCCGACAGTTTTTCCACGCGAATTGGTAAATCTTTGAGTAAATCTTGAAGAGACTCAAAATGCTGCTGTGCCAAAATTTCGGTAGGAGCCATCATCGCAGTTTGAAAGCCATTTCCAACGGCAATCAACATCGAAAGAAGTGCGACCATAGTTTTTCCACTTCCTACATCGCCTTGCACCAAACGATTCATATGTAAGCCGTTTTTGCAATCGCTTCGAATTTCTTTGATGACACGCTTTTGCGCATTCGTGAGTTCAAAAGGTAAGTGATTGTTGTAGAAATCCATAAAAACGGAACCAACTTCCTCAAAAATATAACCCGGAGTTTTCGCCATGGAAATTTGCTTACGCAGCAACAATTCCATTTGAAGGAAAAATAATTCTTCAAATTTCAAACGAAAACTGGCTCTTTTTGCTAATTCCTCATTTTGTGGATAATGAATTTGTTTGATTGCATTTTCTCGATCCAACAAATTCAATTCAGCTAAAACACGTGCTGGAAATAGCTCAGCAATTTGATTTTGTACCAGTTGCACCAAGGAACTTGTTATTTTTTCAATTCCCTTGGAATGTAAGCCTTTTGAACTCAATTTTTCTGTAGATCTATACACAGCCTTTAAACCTTTCAAAGGATCAGTTTTGTCTAGTTCCTGAATTTCAGGATGAGGTATATTAAATGAGCTACCAAAAAGTTTGGCTTTCCCGTAAACTTGATAAATGATGCCTGTTTTGAGAATTGGTTTGATCCATTTGATTCCTTGAAACCAAACGAGGTCAATGGAGCCAGATTTATCTTGAAATTTTGCACTCAGACGTTTTGTTCTCCCTGTTGTAACTTCTTTGATGTCAGAAATGTATCCTTTTAACTGTGCATGTCCATCCAATTGATACAATTCGCTTACCAAATTGTAATTGGAACGATCGACATAGCGAAAGGGAAAATATTCAAGTAAATCGCTGAAAGTAAATATTCCCAATTCTTTTTTTAGAAGTTCGGCTCTTTGTGGGCCAACGCCTTTTAAGAATTCGATGGGAGTATTTAAAAATTCTGACATGAAAAAAATTATAAGTCAAAATTAGAAAGATTATGGGAATATTTGGTTTGAATCAAAAATTTTCTAGAATAAACTTCACATTTTGTTCTTTACCAGACAATGTGTTTTGTGCTTGTGCATAAAATTTTTCTCTTTCGCTTAATAGATTTTCTACAAAACCTTCTAATTCTTCGGGAGATTTTCCTTGTGCTAATGGTCTGATGGTTTTTGCATTTAGAATGCGTTTGCTCAACTCCTTTGGGCTTAAATTTAAGTAAAATGTTATACCTAATTCATTTAAGGTTTTCATGTTTTTATGGAAGCAAGGTAGTCCTCCACCAGTTGAAAGCACAAAATTATTTTTATGCTTCAAGCTAATCAAAAATTCTTTTTCCAGTTCTCGAAAGGCATTTTCGCCTAATTCACTAAAAATTTCCGAAATTTTTTTGCCTGTTTGTTTTTCGATTTCGTGGTCAGAATCAATGAATTCAAAGTTTAATTTTTGTGCAAGTTTTTTACCTAAGGTAGTTTTACCTGACGCCATGAATCCGATGAGAATGATGTTTTGCACTTTGTAAAATTAAGAATTTTCTTAAAATTTTTGGCAAAAAAAATCCCGACCTAAAATTTAAGTCGGGATTAAAATGTTTTGCTTTATTATTTTTTAATCACCTTGAAAGTGCTTAAACCATTAGCATTAGAAACATGTAAGAAATAAACTCCTGAATTTAAGTTTGTTAAATCAAAGTTGACTTCAGTGTTATTGTTTACTGTTTTTGTTTCAATGTTTTTCCCATCCATTCCAATTAATGAAATTTTAGCAGCCAATTGACTTTTTACCTTAAAGTTATCAGTTGCTGGATTTGGGTAAATTGAAACCGAAGCGTCATTCAATTCATTCAAACCAACTGAGCAATCGGTAACTACAATTGAAAAGTTTGTAGCATCAAATACTGGAGTTTGAGATGTCCATGGCCAAATCATTGTGTTTGCAGAAACATCAAATGTTCCAGCAGCGGCATAAGTAACACCACCTTCTTGAAGAGCTGTGTAATAAATTGGATCCGTGTTTCCAAAATTATAAAATGTGTAAGCTGCCTCACTTCCGTTAGCTAATAAATCCCATTCAATATAGTTTAAGATTGGGTTTTTCACCAAAGATGTATTTCCTGAATTTACAAATGAAACTGAATCACCAAGGCAAATATCTGTTGCAGAAGCTGCGAAGTTTGATTTTAATTTGTAAGCAAATTTTGGGATAACAAAGAAATCAAAATCTGCTTGAATAAGTCCAAGAATGTTGTCATTGTTTCCAATCGCTACTGCTAAAACTGCTGCATCACCAATGAATGGCAAACTTGATGTATAAATTCCTGGTCCTGCACCAAAATCAAAATTTGTCCATTGTGAATGAGATTTTGCAATCGCAAAACTATCTGCTACGGTTGTCATTTGGAAAACCACCAACATCGTATCATCATGTGAAATTGGTGCATCAAAAGCGACAGATTTGAAACCATATGTTGCAGATACATTTAGGGTTTTACTTCCTAATAAGGTTGTCATGTCGTTTTTGTAAACATTAACTGTAACATTAGACCCAGCAGGATTCAAAGCAACTCCGATAAAATCGATTCCTAAAATACTTAATGAATCTCTTGTCGGAATTCCTTGGACAGCTTTTTGCCAGTAACCTCCGTTTGCTGGTTTTTGTTTTACATTGTATGTGTACAAACTTAAAGTATCAAAACCACCATCAGCTTCACCCGTTGTTCCTAACAAAGTATTAAGTTCGGAAGTGTGACGAGAATTATTTTCCCAATATTAGTAAGAATCATCTTCTGTAACAGCCGTAGTTTTGTTTTGACTTGGGCGTGTAACTGTTAATTTTCCTTGTTTCGTTCCTCTCGAATTTGGCTCGAAATAATTGTTTTGTGCGGTTAAATTTAATGCAGTTAAAAATAAACCGAAAGATAAAAGTATTGTTTTTTTCATTTAGATATAAATTAATTTGGGGCAAAACTAAAGTTTACTAAAGTCAAAAAAAACTTTAAGGTGTAAATGGTTGTGGAGCGTTGCAAAAACGATGTTTTGGTGGCGTAAGGTTTAAAATCCGTGGTTAAAGGTTATTGTTTTTCCTTTTTAGGAATCCAATAAAGTTTTAAAGGTGGAAACTCTTTCTCGACTTACAATGGATGAATCTTCGTCTAAATTTTGTACTTTAATTTTCAATCGACTATTGAAATAGGAACTTATTTTTTCGATCGATTCGATGTTTACTATGACTTTTCGATTGATTCTGAAAAACGAAGTAGGATCTAGCATGTTTTCTAAATTATCAACAGAAAAGTCGACAGAAAATCTTTTTCCTGCATTAGTAAATAAAAATAGTAGTCCATCGTCGAAAATAAAATGTGAAATTTCTGCTACCTGAATGGATTTTATTTGTTCTCCCGTTTTTACTAAAAATCGCGATTTATAAGTTTTTGTATCTCCAAAATTTAATGTGTTTGCAATTTTCAGAATATTTGCTGTTTCAGAATTATTAGTTGCATTTAGTCGCATTAATTTTTCGATACTTTTCTCCAATTCCATTTTTCCAATTGGTTTTAACAAATAATCAATGCTATTTAATTCAAATGCTTTGATAGCAAATTCATTGTAAGCGGTGGTGAAAATAATTGGAATATCAATTTGTAGTTCATTAAAAATCTCAAAACTTAAGCCATCGGCCAAATGAATGTCTAAAAATATTAATTCGATTTCATTTTGCTGTTTTAATGCGGCAATACTTTTTTTCACAGAATCATAGACTGCACTAATTTCAATGGGAAAATCCATTTTAGAAATTAAATTTGCTAAATGCTCAGCTGATAATTTTTCATCCTCAATAATAATCGCTTTCATGACTTAATCTATTTTTTGAAGTGGAATTTTCACCAGAAAAGTGGAATCTGATTGAGAAATAATGACTTCTTGATCCGTAAAATGTTTGTAGCGATTCACGATGTTTTTTAGTCCTAAATTTGAACTTTTTTCGGGATTATTTCTTTTCTGAAGGTTGTTTCGAACCTGAATGTAGTTATCAGCACAACTTATTTCAATGTGAAGAGGATTTTCTCCCGAAACTTCATTGTGTTTGATGCAATTTTCCACTAAAAGCTGCAAAGACATCGGTGGAACGAGTAACTCTTTGTTGCAAGAATCCAATGAAATATTCACCTTCAAACTTGAATCAAAACGAATTTTAAGCAAG
Source organism: Crocinitomicaceae bacterium (assembly GCA_044348665.1). Lineage (GTDB taxonomy): Bacteria > Bacteroidota > Bacteroidia > Flavobacteriales_D > Crocinitomicaceae > M2408. Next base: position 8,671 of record JBIKSI010000065.1, on the reverse strand, counting down.
TAAACATACGATTCAATAAAATTCAATTCATTTTCTAAGGCAACTAATTCACTCTCTTGATTGTCTAACACATAGCGGTAAACTTTAGAAAGTTCTTGGATAAAATCAACTGCTCGATCTTGATCCTTGTAAACTAAAGAAGATAAAACACTTAAATTATTGAATAAAAAATGTGGATTGATTTGATTTTTTAAATTAATAAATTGAGCTTGTAGACTTTCTGTTTTGTATTTTTCCACTTCGGTCAAAGAATGCTTCCAATTTTTAAAGAAATGTGCTGAAATTTCAATAGTCAAAATAATAAATGAAACTAAAACTCCAATTATGATAGCGAGCACAATTAACATGTTTTCCTTTTCTGGAGGCAAATAACATACAAATTTATTAAAACTCAACATGGGGAAATAAATACTAATTGAGCTGTAAATCAATGTGATAAGAAACTGAAATAAAATTCGTTGCATCGTTTTTTCAACCCAAGGTAATCGCTTGTTGAGGTAAGTGTCAATTCTCAAACTTCCTTCCCAAATGATGATTGTTATCAACGTTGAGCTAAGAATATCGTATAAAAAAATGTGATTTGCGTTTTTGAATGGAACAAGAAATTTGATAAGGAATGCAATTAAGATCCCTACGACAAACATATACAGGAAACGAATTTTTTTTGTTCTCATGTTGTTTTGTTAACTATTCTAAAATTAGGCAATATTTTTTATTTTCTCCAATATTTTATTGCGTTGATCTGAAGTTTTTTTTCTCATTGATCCAAATCGCGTAACTTTTACAGGAGAGATTCCGCAAAATTTCATGACTCTTTTTTTTACCATATTTTCTGATGGTGCACCAAAAATCCATTTGTAAATAAAAGTTGGCGTATCTGAGGTGTAAATTAAATGTCCTGTTTTTCCTTTTAATAATTTATCCCACATTGGATCGTTTTCATGATATTTAAATGCGAATCCTGGCAATAATACCCGATCAAAAAATCCTTTTAATACGGCTGGAACTGAACCCCACCAAACAGGGTGAATGATTACGATGTGTTCTGCCCAAGAAATGTAATTTTGAGCGAGAAGTAAATCATTTTCAAGTTCTGTTTTATCTTCAAATCCGTGTTTTAAGTTTAAAGCAAAATCTAAATCTCCTACATGCAAGATTTTCACAGGATTTCCTTTCTCTTCGCTTGAAATCTTGTAGGAATTTGCAATCTCTCTACAAAAACTTGTTGTATTTGGATTCCCATTTATAATAAGTACTCTTTTCATAGTTGTTTTTATAATTTTATAATATCCTAATTCAAAACACAATACACTTAGTAAACCAAGGATTTCGATTGTCTTAATGAATTCTTTGCTTCTTCCAAAATTTTCCCGCAGATGAACACAAAAAAACACGCTAATCACCGCAGATTTGATTTTTTGCAAAAATCTAAGTCTAATAATCTAACAATCTAATAATCTACTAACCTAATCTCCTCCCTAAAACTGTAATTTATATACAAAATTTGGGAAAAATCCAATTTGATAAGACGTATTTACAGAATTTGTATTCGGATTGTAGCGCTGAGCAAATACATTTTTATTATTCGTAACATTTTGAATATCAAAGAACAAAGAATTTGAAATTTTTCTTTTCTTACTATTGAAGGTGATTCCAGCTTTTACATCCATTCTCATGAAATTTGGATTACGTTCAGTAAAGGCAAATTCATCGCTTTTTAATATTTGTCTTTGTACAAGATTTGATGCTTCTAAGTCAATTGGTGTGAAAAATCTTCCTCCAGCGTGGGTAAACTTAACATCAACTGAAAATGTATTTCTTTTTTCCTTACCAATTTTAATTTCTTTTCCAATCAAAACGTTGTAAACAAAACTTCCATTAAAAGCAGTATTGTGTTTGACTCCATCACTTCCTTTGTAAGTTGATTCATAAATTGAACCTGTCAATAAAGCATAATAACCCTTGCTGAAAAACTTCTCAACAGTAAGTTCAAATCCATAATTTTCACCAGTTCCTTCATTGATTAAGTCTCCTTCTTCATTCGGAACAAAACCAGCACCTGTGTTTAGCATCGAATAGGCACTTGAATCTTTCGTTACTGGAACATTCGAAATAAACTGGTAATAAACTTCTGTTTTGATTCTCCAATCTTTAACAGGGAAAAGATCGTAAGATAATACAAAATGCTGACTTCTTGTAAAATCTAAATCTTTATTCGTTTGTTGATAGGCTCCGTTTGCATCCAAAGTTCTGTAAAAATATACATCAGTTGGTTGCATTTGACTGTGCATTCCGTAGCCAAAACTCAAAATGTTTTTTGGATTAACTTGGTATTTCAATCCCAATCTTGGTTCTACTGAATACGATTTATTCAAACTTAAATATTGAGATCGAATTCCTGCGTTTAATGTTAATTTCTCAGAAAAACTATATTTTAAATGAGCGTAACCTTGTAGTAAAGAAGTGTAATCGTTGAAATCCCAAATTTGAACCCAATCTGGAGTATTTGTTCTATTTCTATAAAATAAATTCAAATGGTATAATTCTTCCAAGACACCAAATTTCATGAATAGTTTAGAATTTATTTTTGTATTGAACGATGTATTTATTGAATAGCGAATTTGCGTTGTTTGATTTTCAATAACACGCGTAGTGACTTTTGTTAATTTATTTATTGTGTCTTCATCGTAATCCGAACCAGATAAAGTTGCTCCGATTATTGTTTTGAAATAAGAATTTTCATTTACTCTTCCGAAATGACTCAAGCCAACTAATCCAACTTTACTTGTAAAATAAGAATCTCTGTTTGGGAAAGCGAATAAATCCGTGGTATCCACTTTATCGTGAATAAATTCGATATTACTTGTCCCAGCTAGACCGAAAAGAGTAAATTTTCCCAATTTCGTTTTTCCACTGTTGATTTTGAAGGATAAATCTTGATAAAAAGGTGTCGCGGTTGTCCCGATATTCAAACCAATTGCTTGAGCAACACCTGTAAATGCGTATCTATAGGCAATTAAATACGAAGAACCATTTCCTTTTTTGATTGGACCTTCCGTCATGGCTTCCAAACCAGTTAGCATGCCAAATTGGAATAAATGTTCTCTTTTGTCGGAGTTCCCATTTCTAAAACCTAAATCAAATACACCAGCATTTGCATTCCCATATTCTGAGGGAAAAGCGGAAGTGAAAAAATCTGAATTTTTTAATAAATTGGTATTTATTCCACTTACTGGTCCACCAGTAGTTCCAATCGTTGAAAAATGATTCGGATTTGGAATGTTTAATCCTTCGATTCTCCATAATACTCCAGTTGGAGAATTTCCTCTGATGACGATATCATTTCGTGAATCATCAGGTGAACTCACACCGGCAAAATTTGCCGCAAGTCTTGCAGGATCAGCTCTACCACCAGCAAAACGATTTACTTCTTCGGTACTAAATGAACGGGCAGAAACCGTTGAAAGTTCATTTATTGTTTCGTTCTTTTTTGTTCCTCCAACTACAACTTCAATAATACCAAATACTCTTTCTTCCAAGGAAACATCTACAACTACTTGTTTACCAGTTGTTACAATAACATTTGGAATGGTTACTTCTTGGTATCCTGCAAAGGAAATTTGAAGATCATACCTTCCTGGTAAAATGTTTTCCAGTTTGTAATTTCCATCCAAATCACTCATTACTTTTTTTATCGGGTCTGAGCCAAGTAGGGTGATTTTTGCTCCAGGAATTGTACTTTGAGATTCTTTGTCTGTAATCGTTCCTTTTATTTGCTGACTTTGATTTTGTGCAAAGGAAGAGAGAACAAAGAACAAAAAGAATGCAGATAATGTAGTATTTTTCATATTTTTTTTGATTTATGAAGCAAAAGTAAAGCAAGTTTCACAAAATTTCTTAAAAAACTACCTGAACTGTCAAATTTGATAGTTGAATTGTAATAATGTAGTTTTACATGCGTTAATTTTACGAATCCTTAAAATATGAGAAATAAATGAAGAAACTTTTTAAAATTGCCATTCCTGCCTATTTGTTATTCGTAGTGTTTTTATTAGTTATGCCAACTTCTGGTACAGGAATCAAACTAAATTTTAACTTCTTAGGAATTCGCAGTGACCATTGGGTGCATGCAATAATGTTTGTTCCCTTTATGATATTATGCCGCATAAATTTTAAAAGAGAACAATTTATTATTTGTCTTTTATTCGGAATTGCCTTTGCATCACTTTGTGAAAGTTTGCACTATTTTTTGCCTTACAGAAGTTTTGATATTCACGATTTTTATGCCAACTTTTGCGGAATAACGATTGGAAGTTTAACTTTTTTACTACAAGATAAAGTTGCAAAACGGATTCAGTAATTTCTTAATCTGCAAGCCTAGTTCGCGTTTTCAAAATCGTATAATAAAGAATTCCAAAAAGAACGCAAGCAAATAATAAATGTGACACCTGCACTAATCCAGGCATTTCTGCGTAAGCTAATAAAACACCCGAAATCAATTCAATTGCGAGAATTATAAATGAGGCAAAGATGATTTTATACTTTTTCCCTTTATAATTGAGCCAAGTTAGTATGACCAAAAATACCAATACTAGCCAAGAAAAACTTCTGTGAATGAAAAAACTCATTCCCAATTTCTCATTCCAAGATTCTCTTCCAAATCCAAGTTTTGTTAATTCGTCTATGTATTCGCGCACTTGTGTTCCCAAAAACATTTGAATAAAAGTGATTAGAAATGTTCCCCACACAATCAGTTTCATTCCTGTTGAAAGTTCTAATCTGATTTTTGCCTTGGGAGAAATTAGAAAAATTAAATACAATTGAATGGCAATAATTACTAATGCTAAAAGCATGTGAACAGTAATTGTCCATGGAACCAAGTTTGTTGCAACCACAATGGACCCAAACCAAGCTTGAATTACTAAAATGAGCAAATTTAGGCTCGCCCAAATAACTAATTTACGTGTTCTATATTTTAGAATAATCCATGCAAAAATCAATAAAACGCCCATTCCTGCCAACACGCCAAACAAGCGATTGATGTATTCTGTCCATGTTTTTCGACCATTAAAATCTTGTTCCACCAAAAGGGATTTGTCATTTCGTAATTGATTTGCCTCTTTTCCGAATCCGATTTTCTCCAAAAAATTAGCAAATTTTGCAATCTTCTTTTCTCTCTTTTGTGAATAAATATCCTTGTAATCTTCTGGTAAATTTTCGTCAGTTGTTGGTGGAACCCATTGACCGAAACATTTTGGCCAATCCGGACAGCCCATTCCACTTCCTGTAATTCGAACAAAACTCCCAGCAATTACAACCAAATAGATGAAAACTAGGGTAATCCAATTTAGGCGAATAAAATTTTTGTTGAAGGCGAAATTTTTCATTTAATAATCTTAAAATATGTTTGTAAAATTAATCATTATGTGTCTAAAGTAATTTCAAAATCAATCATTTTTCGTAATTTTGACACAAGTTATTTTATTATACAAACAATCAAAAAGTAAAAATGGCAATTTTATCTATTCCTGAAAAAAATATTCAACTTTCAAATCCAGATGAAATCAGAACTTTTATGAATCAAAGAGGTATTTTTTTTGATCAATGGAAGTGCGATGTAGTTTTTGATGATTCTGCAAAACAAGAGGAAATTCTTGATGCCTATTCCAAAGACTTAAAACCTTTTATGGAAAAGGGAGGATATTTAACGGCTGATGTTATTTCGATTAATAAGTTAACAGAAAATTACGAAGCGATTCGCGCCAAATTTTTGGCAGAACATACACATTCAGAAGATGAAATTCGTTTTTTTGTGGATGGTCAAGGCTTTTTTTGGTTTAACCTAGAAAATGAACCTGTTTTTAACTTGTTATGTCAACAAGGAGATTTGATTTCCGTACCAGCTGGAACAAAACATTGGTTCGATGCAGGTGAAACAAATCCATTTGTAAAGGCGATCCGAATTTTTATCGATATGTCTGGTTGGATTCCAGAATACACAAACTCTCAATTAGAACAAAAATTCAAAGATTTCACCTTATGAGAAAAATACTTTTAATTTGCTCCTGCCTTTTTGCTTTAGCAGCGTGTAAAAAAGATAGTCCAAAAAAAATAAAAGAAATGCTCGTTGAGGGTTCTTGGAAGGTTACCCTTTTTAAAGAAGACAACGAAGTGAAAACAGACGATTTTTTTGACTATACTTTCATATTCAAAGAAAATGGGGATTTAGCGATTTCAAGTCCTTTCACGAGTGGAACAGGCACTTGGTCAACAACTTATGATGATGATCATACTGATTTAGTCATTACAATCAACTCAATTTCTAATCCTTCTTATGAAGATATTTCAGACGATTGGGAAGTGATATTAAACACTGAAAACATACTTGAATTAGAAGATGTAAGTAGCGATGGAACAACGGATTTGTTAACTTTTGAGAGAAAATAAAGATGCAAATCAAGTATATTTTAAGTGATATTGAAGGAACTACAACCGCTGTTACCTTTGTTTATGAAGTTTTGTTCCCCTATTTTCGATCTAACATATCAAAATTAAAGGATTTAAAACATATTCCAGAAGTTGTTCATTCCTTTGAAGAAACAATTGAATTGGCAAAAGAATTGGAAAACACCGATTTGAAATCCACAGATGAAATTATTGACATGCTTTTGAAATGGAGTAAGGAGGATAAAAAAATTACGCCATTAAAAACGTTACAAGGAATTTTGTGGGAAGAAGCCTATAAATCTGGTGAGATTAAAGGTCATGTTTACGAAGATGTAAAGCCTGCCTTTGAAAGCTGGAAAAATCAAGGTCTAAAAATTGGTATTTTTTCATCCGGTTCCGTTCAAGCTCAAAAATTAATTTTTGCCAATAGTGAAAGTGGTGATTTAACGCCTTATCTGTCCAATTATTTTGATACCACAACTGGAATGAAACGTGATTTTGCAACCTATCGAAAAATAAGCGAGTTGATAGACATAAAACCTGAAAACATACTTTTTTTATCAGATATCGTTGAAGAGTTAGAAGCTGCAGATCAAGCTGGTTTTCAAACAAGCTTATTACTGCGAGAAGGAAATTCTAACAACTGGAAACATAAAGTCAACTCTTTTCTGGAAATAATTCAACAATCCAACAATCCAACTCCCGATAGCTATCGGGACTAATAATCCATTCCCATGAAATTCAGAACAATCTGGCCAACAGAAGATAAATTTGTAGAAGTAATCGATCAACGAAAATTGCCTCATGAATTTGTTGTTGTAAAATTATTGACTTATAAAGATGCAGAAATTGCAATCAAAGAAATGACTGTACGTGGTGCTCCATTAATTGGTGCGACTGCTGCCTATGGAATTTATTTGGCTGTGAGAGAAATGTTGGAAAAAGAATTAGATCCTAGCTTTTTAGATCAAGCGTTTTCAGATTTAAGAGCTTCTAGGCCAACTGCTGTAAATTTGTTTTGGGCTTTGGATAAAATGTTAAATGCTTTGGATGCCTCCGATGATTTCTTGAAAACTTCTTGGGAAATGGCTGCTCAAATCCTAGAAGAAGATGTTGAAACTTGCCGAATGATTGGTGTGCACGGCTTGCCATTAATTGAAGAAATTTCAAAACGAAAAAATGGCGAGGTTGTAAACATTTTGACCCATTGCAATGCTGGAATGTTAGGTTGCGTGGAATGGGGAACAATTACTTCACCTATTTATCAAGCAATTCAAAAGGGTTTAAAAGTGCACGTTTGGGTGGATGAAACTCGTCCTAGAAATCAAGGTTCTAATTTGACTTGTTATGAATTAACGCGTCACGATGTTCCTCATACCTTAATAGTTGACAATGCTGGTGGACATTTAATGCAGCATGGCATGGTAGATATGGTTATTGTTGGAACTGATAGAACTACCCGTCAAGGTGATGTGGCAAATAAAATTGGAACCTACTTAAAAGCGCTTGCGGCGAATGATAATCATATTCCTTTTTATGTGGCTTTACCTTCAACAACCTTAGATTGGACAATAAACGATGGATTAAAAGAAATACCTATCGAAGAGCGCAACCAAGATGAAGTGAAATACATGATTGGAAAAAGCAGCGTTTCAGGAAATATTGAGTCTGTATTAATTTGTCCAGAAACTACCAATGCATCTAATTATGGTTTTGATGTTACACCTGCAAAGTATGTGACGAAACTAATTACTGAACGAGGAGTTTGCGACGCCAGTGAAGCAGGTTTATTGACTTTATTTCCTGAAATGAAATAGTATGAAATATTTTTTGATTCTTCTTTACATTTTTTTCACCTTCACCTTAATTGCACAAACTAAGGATGAGCAGAAAAAAAATGCTGAATTAGAACAGAAAATTAAAGATACGCAAAACGATTCTCTTAAAATTGAATATTTGAATGATATCAATATGATTTTGAATTCAACAGATTTTAAGAAGGGAATACAAATTAATGACCAAATCATTGATATTGCATCAACACATATTTCCAAAAGTGATTTTGAGAAGAATTATTTTTTGGCCTTTAAATCCTTGGCATTTAACAATAAGGGTATTTTTTATCATGAAAATGGAAAAATCCAATTAGCCTTAGAACAATATAAAAAAGGCCTGGAAATAGATATTCTTCTAAATAGGCAAGATGATATTGCTGCCTCCTTGT
>JBIKSI010000182.1:0-5581 GCA_044348665.1 Crocinitomicaceae bacterium | reverse complement strand
ACTTGGAGTAGGTGTTTTTACAAATTACGGAGCCTATTCTTTACCACAATTTGAGAAAAACTTGGTTTTTAAATTGAGTCTAAGTACTTCCTTTTAATTCTGATGAAATTCGTCTACGATTTGTCCTTATTAATTTAATTTTCAAGCACTTTAAGAATTATTTAAATAAAATTAACGTCTTTTACTTGAAAAGAAATGCAATTCTTCGTAATTTTGTAGCTATACAAGATAGAATATGAAGCAGGAGGCAAGATTAACAACAGAGGAAAAGGCTTTAAAAATAAATTTGACAGGTGACATTTATGGTTGCTTTGCAGAGATTGGTGCGGGTCAAGAAGTGGCTGCAAATTTTTTCAAAGCTGGAGGAAGTTCGGGAACAATCGCTTACACGCAGTCAGCCTATGACATGAAAGTTTCTGATGCGATGTATGGTCCTGCAACACGTTATGTGTGTGAAGAACGATTAATCACGATGCTTACGACTGAATTTGAAACAATGAAATTCAGATTACCTGAAAAGCAAAAATCTTCACGCTTTTTCGCATTTTGCAACACAGTTGAATCTTTAAATTACCACAAAACAAACCAAGGTCAAGGATGGATTGGTGTTCGTTTTCAAAACAATATTGGTGAGGAAGCAAATGACGTAATTATCCACATTAAATTGCACGATAATAGTCATAAAGCACAACAAGAGGCAATCGGGATTTTGGGTGTAAACCTTGTTCATGCTTGCTACTTCTTGAACGAGTCGATTGAAAGTTTTTTTACAGGCTTGGTCGAACGCATACCAAGAGATCGAATGGAAATTGACATGATTCGTGTTTCTGGTCCAACTTTTGCGAAAATTGATAACAGGATTATTGCTTTGCAATTGGTAAAAAGAGGTTTGACTGATGCAACCATGTTTGATTTATGTGGAAATGTTCTTCAACCATCGGCAGCGCTTTATAAAAAGAATATTCTTTTGATGCGTGGTCGTTTTCGTCCGGTTACAAAAGTTCACATCGACATGATTGAACGTGGAAAAAAACAATTCATGAAAGAAAATGGTGTTAAAGAAGAAAATGTAGAAGTCATTTTCGAATTGACGCTAAAAGACCTTACTGCTGATGGAAAAATTTCTGTTAGAGACTTCGTTGATCGTGCAGAATTGTTGGGCTCACTTGGGTATACAGTAATGATTTCCAACTACTTAAAGCATTATAAAATGGTTGACTATTTGGCAACAATTGCTAAAGGTCAGTTGCTAGGAGTGATTTTAGGTGTTTATAATTTACATACCATTTTTGACGAACGTTACTACGATAATTTGCCAGGTGGATTGTTGGAAGCCTTCGGAAGAGGTTTTGGTCAGAACATAAAAATGTTTGTTTACCCAGCAAATGATGTTGAAACTGGTGAATTGTATACTTTAGAAAACTTTGTAATCCCTAAACATTTGAACGGCTTAAGACAGTTTTTAATTGACAATAACAAATTAGAAGCATTTGAAGATTACGACAAACGTTTACTTCACATTCTTTCTGACGATGTATTGTCTAAAATCAAAGTTGGCGCAAGTTCTTGGGAGGAAGATGTTCCAGAAGAAGTGGTGAAAGCAATTAAATTTTTAGGCTTATTTGGTTTTGTAAAAAAGGAAGATTCCGTATCTTGTTAAAGAGATTTTTTGGAATTGATTGGATTAAGAGTATATTTTAGTAAGTTTGTCATTAGAAATTGGAATTGAATGTCAAAAATAAAAAACGCTTTAATCAGGTATCGAATCATTGACAAATGTCTTCGAAATCCAAACAAACAATATCCCACCAAACCAGAATTAAGAAAGGCTTGTGAGGAAAATTTATATGGCACGGATGAAGGTTTTAACATTTGTGATTCTACGATAGAGAAGGACCTTAATGCCATGCGCATGGAACATGATGCTCCAATTAAATACAGCAAAAAGTTTCATGGCTATTTTTACACTGACGAAAATTACACCATAAATGATATTCCACTGACCGAATCAGATTTGGAAGCAATTAAATTTGCGGCCAATACCTTGATTCAGTTTAAAGATATCGACATGTTCAAACAATTTGGCTTTGCCATCGACAAAATTTTTGATCGAGTTAATATTTCAGAGAATCCTCAAGAAAAAGAGATTACTAATTTAGTGCAATTTGAAACCGCCATTTCGATGCGAGGTAACGAATACTTAGCTCCTATTTTGGCGGCGATAAAACAAAAACAAATCGTTCAATTCGACTATGAAAGCTTTCAAACAGCAAAGAAAAAACCAAGGAGAGTTGTACCATTACTGCTAAAAGAATACAGAAATCGCTGGTACACAATCACCTACGATTGCATCAAAGACACCTTAATTACCTATGCTTTAGAGCGAATCGAAAATTTTGAGGAAACACCAGAATTTTTTAACCTGAATATAGATTTTGATGCAAGCAAATTTTTCAAAAACGCCATTGGAATAACTGCGAACGACTCCGAACCAGAAAAGATAATTTTCAAAGCGAGTAACATTGCCTCCAAATACATCGAATCACAGCCATTTCACAGTAGTCAAGAAATCGTAAAAGAAGGTAAAAATAAGACCACTTTTTCACTTCAAGTAATCATTTCTGAAGAATTAATTCGTTCAATCATGAGTTTTGGTGGCGAAATAGAAGTATTGGAACCACTTACTTTGCGCGCAACAATCATCAAACGTTTGAGTGAAATGTGCGAAAATTACAATATTGCTTAAAGATGCTTGTTACGCTGCGTCGATAAATCGAAACTGTATCCGTCTACAAGTTGGCTTATTTATTTTCATTTTCTTTCGTAAAAACAAGAGCTCCTTCTAGTTGCTTTGTTTTTCGGAGAAAATTTCAAAAAACCGCACCAAGCTTTTCAACTCCGCCAGCGCAGAAGTTCAAAGCAAAAACACAATCTATTTTGATAAATTCTAGTGACTTACTTTCTTGTAAATCAACTTTTCTGACCTTCCTTTTTTGAAAATTTTATTGCTAACCATGTTGTTTTGTCGCAAAGCTTTTTGATCTTCAGGACTCAAATGGATAACATCTTGGCATTCACTTGAACAGCAATTTTCAAATTGTTCTTTGCAATAATCGCACTGAATAAATAACAAATGACAACCATCGTTAGCACAATTTGTGTGTGTATCAAACGGTTCGCCACATTGATGACATTGCGACACAACATCGTCTGAAATTCGTTCACCACGTCTTTCATCAAATACAAAATTTTTGCCGATGAATTTATTCTCAATACCTAAATCGGCGCAATCATTCGCGTATTTAATGATTCCACCTTCTAATTGATGCACATTTTTAAATCCTCTGTGTTTGTACCAAGCAGAAGCTTTTTCACAACGAATTCCACCAGTGCAATACATCACAATATTTTTATCTTCATTTCCTTTCAAGAAATTTTCTTCAATCAAAGGCAAAGATTCACGAAAGGTATCCACGTCAGGAGTAATTGCTCCTTTGAAAAAACCAACCTCACTTTCATAATGATTTCTAAAATCTATCAAAATGGTGTTCGGATCATCCGTTAATTGATTAAATTCTTGTGCAGAAAGGTGAATTCCTTTATTTCGAACATCAAATGTAGTATCGTTTAATCCATCCGCTAATATTTTATCTCGCACTTTCACTTTTAACTTCAAAAATGGAAATTGAACTCCACCCGTTTCAACAGCGATATTTAAACGTATTCCGTTCAAGAAATCAATCTCGTACAATTCATTTCGAAATTGTTCAAAAAACGGAATTGGAACCGACATTTGGGCATTTATTCCTTCGTTTGCGACATAAATTCGACCGACGATGTTGAGTTTTGACCACATTTGAAACAGGTGATCTCTGAATAAACGAGGATTTCCGATGGTGGCATATTGATAGAAGGAAACGGTCACAAACTCGAAACCACTTTCATTCAATTGTTTCACTAAATCCTCTTTACTTAATGTATTCCACAGTTGCATGCTATGTATATTTTAAATTAAAGAGTTGCAAAGGTAAAAAGAAAAGTTGAAATTATCAATCCATAATATTAGTTCTTAAAACATTATTAGATCTCAACATTACTTTTTTTCGTCAAAGTAGTGTTAAAAAAGTGAACAATTAAGATAATTCAAAAAAGGCCTATTTTTTCTTCAATAATTCATTGTACTCCTCCAAAAGTGTGTAATATTTTTCACGCCAATAATTAGCATCTTGTTTCGCATAAGTAATAGGAGGCTCAGCAACCGTTGAATTCATTGATTTAATTTCATCCGAAAAATCATGATGCAGAATTTTTCCTATTGCCTCAATTGTTTCAAAGGGAACATTTGGGTTTTCAAACATCAAATACATCCAGCGGCGACTTTTGCCCAATCTTTCTGCAATTTTGGAGATAGCCAAACCACTGTTTCTCACTGCTTGCTCAATAATTTCTCCCCTGTGTTCCATAGTACACAAAATTGATACAAGCTACGAGAAAATAAATTTACAATTATTACACGATTATGAGAAATAATTATATATTTGTGAGAAAATTTTGACTTTAAACTTAATTTACCATGAATGAAATCAATATTTGATGTTTATTCTAATTGAAATTGGTCAAATTACAAAAACCTAAATGGAGTTCAGAAACCATTCAAACGAGGTCCAGCCGAAAAACCAAAGGAGTAGGGAATTAAAATTTTATAAATGAAAAAAATTAAATTATTAACAGTTGGTGCACTATTTTTTATTGTTTCATTATTTTCAAGTTGTAAAAAAGAAGGTTGTACAGATTTAAATGCAGATAATTATGACGGTCTTGCAGAAAAAAGTGGATCATGTGTTTACCGATATGGTTATGAAGTTTCTGTAAGTACTCCATCCAACGTTGATTATGACCCTCTTGATGCTCCAGATTTGTACATTCGATTTGCAAAAAATGCGAGTGCAAATTGGGATTATAGTTCAAATGCTGTCAGCAACAATAATAATATTACTGTAACATATTCTAATTTTTTATTTTCAAATGAAACTTGGGCTTATGAAGTTTATGACCAAGATACCTTTGATTCAGATGATTTAGTTAGTTCAGGAACCTTTAATCCCTTATCACAAGGATCAAATGGCAATATTGTACTAACAAATAATGGATGCACAGTAACTTTTCGATATATTACAAAATAATTGCAACAAATTATGGAGATCAGAAACCATTCAAACGAGGTCTAACCGAAAAACCTAAGGAGTAGGAAAATTAAAATTTAACAAATGAAAAATTTAAAGACAATTCTGATTTTTAGTATTTTTGGTACAATACTATTTTCCTGTTCAATTGAAAAAAGAGTCCATAATAAAGGATATTATGTTCAATGGAATAGCTCAAAATCATTTTTAAAAACAAAACCTAATACGCAATCTATAGCATCCGAAGTTTCTAAAGAAAGCATTACTGAGAAGCAAAGATTTATAATAGTCCCAAAATCTTGGACAACTTTTTATCAAAGTTAAGGTGTTTTTAGGACACTTTTTTGTTTTGATAAAAATATTCATTTGGGGTTAGATAATTTAAGGATTCATGTCTT
>JBIKSI010000181.1:0-5724 GCA_044348665.1 Crocinitomicaceae bacterium | reverse complement strand
TGCAGAAGGAAACTAATTAAAGATTAAGACTAATAAAAATAATTGAAATTAATAAGTCTCAAAAATCATGCAAACCAACGTTAATGTGTAGAGTGGAATTCAAATACTTTAAACAAAAGTTAGTTTTGCCAGCGCAGCACGCCCCGACGGAGTCCGTAAAGCCCACATGACTGAAAGGAAGAGGACTTGCAGGCGAAGGCGGAAAAAGGCGCCCAAAAATCTTTAAATAGCCCTTCAAACACATCGAAAACTTACTTTTGAACCTTTTTAGTCCAAAGTTGTAAACCAAAGCATGAAATCAATTTTAGTCATTAGCACATTTTTTGTTTTATTCATTTCAAACAATTTCTTTTCGCAACTCAAGATTGTAAAGGATAACATTGCCTGTACCTACGGACTAAAAAACGAAACAGGAAATTGGGTTTTGGAGCCAAACTACATGTTGATTGAAGATTTCGAAAACGGTTATTTCAAAACATTAACAGAGGAAGGAAAAGGAGTTTTTTTTCAAACAAAACACATTATTCCGAATATATACGACGAAATTTATACTGAAAACAGCTATTTTATAGTCATTAAGGATTCAAAAATTGGAGTAATTTCATCAAGCGGTCAACTAATCGTTCCAGCAGAATTTAATAGTTTATTGTATGATATGAATCAATTTATTTGCTACAAACAAATTAACTACCTATATTCTAGCACTGTAATATCAATTCATGGTAAAGTTACGATCACTGAAAAATCGGGAATGATAAAACCATTTTCCGGTCAATTATATTCACTTATTGGAGACCAATTTTTTGAATATTCTGCTGTTGGAAATGCTGGATTAATTGGAATTGATGGTCAACTAATTATTCCGCGAGCATATGATCGATTGCGACTTTGCAACAACAAACTCACTTTTGTAAAAGATTCCAAAACGGGAGTAATAAATTTAAAAAATGAAGTGATATTAGAAAGTAAACCTTTTTTGATGCCCTTGGCTTACGATAATTACAACGAACTTCCATGCATCGATAGCAATGCCGTTTATAAATTTTTCGAGAATGGAAAATATGGAATTATCAAGGGAAATGGTAAAATCCTTCATGATGCAAGCATTGATTCGATTGGTAGATCTTTTTACGAAATCACAAACGAAAAAACGACTTACATTTATAAATCAAACGGAAAGTATGGTTTTATTTCTCAAAATGGAGAAATTACAACACAGGCCATTTATGAACAAATTACTCCAAAACCACGCTTGAATTGGGAAAACGATTATTTGAAAAAGAAAAAGGTATTTTTCTTAGTTTTAAAAAACAACAGATTTGGACTTGTAGATGATGAAGGAAAAGTACAAATTCCATGCGAATACCTGCGCTTTTATCGCTTAGATTATGCTAAAAAACCAAATTATGCGATTTCCAAAATGAATGAAGTCTTTTACATTGATTTTGAAAAAGATACGCTAAAACTTCAAAAAATGACTTTAATTAATGAGGGTGAAATAATTGATTTATATACTTTTAAGAAGGAGCATTTTGCTTTTGAAGTCAGTAAATTTGAGAATGGGAAAAACATTATATCAGGAATTTTACCACTTTTCACTATTGGGAAATTTATTTTTGTAACACGAGAAAATAAAAATTACCTGTACACCTTAGATGGAAAGCCATGGACAAAGTACAAGGAATGTTACGTCAATCATCAAGTTGGAAAATATGCTTTGATTCAAACGAAAATCAATTCCCAAGGTTTATTGAATTTATCTACTGGGAAAATCATTTTGGATACCAATTTTGCTGAAGTAACTCAATTTCACCATGCTTCA
The DNA here is from genome assembly GCA_044348665.1 of Crocinitomicaceae bacterium. Taxonomy (GTDB): domain Bacteria; phylum Bacteroidota; class Bacteroidia; order Flavobacteriales_D; family Crocinitomicaceae; genus M2408. The sequence goes on along the minus strand of JBIKSI010000181.1, from coordinate 3,902 downwards.
AACCTACTTTGGGCAAAGATGAAAGTGGGTGAAGAAAAAATTCAACAAAAGCAATTAACTTACAATCAGAATGGAATTGAATTAAATCCTTTGTTTCGCGGTATAGAAAATTCTTACATGGCTCCAATTTACAAATGGATTCCTTTTGATACTTTAGGAAATAAATTAACAACAAATCTTTTCGACAAGCCTCATTATTCTTTTGATTCGAGCGCAGTGCAAAACGATGCCTATTGGGGAGTTATTGACACAAAATTCAACTGGTTGATTCCACCGATTTATAAGGCTTTAAACAAATATGCAAAAGACCAATTTGTTGTTTATACCAAAGGTCAAAAATATGGTATTGTGAATTTAAAAAACGAATTGTTAGTAGATACCATTTACAGTGATTTTGAACAACTATTCACTGGGATTTACTCCAATTGGAAGGTCAAAATGCCAATAAATCATAAACTGAATCAAAACGAAATCTGGTTTCGATTTAAAAATGAAAAAGAGGAATTTATTTTGAATAATATGGGTTTAAAAATTGATTCCAAAAATGCAACTTTTAAAGATAAATTACTTGAATTGGCTTTGCTAGGTTCACAAAATTCAGAAGCCAATGCTTTTAAATTTAAACTGAAAGAAAATCAGCAATCGTATTCAGATTCAATCCTTCAAAACAATGATTTTAAAATGTATAAAACTGCGGTATTTGATTATTTTAAAGCAATTTACTTGCAATCAAAACCGTGTGATTTTGGCAAATTAAGTGAAATAAACCCAATCACGCATCAAATTGATTGTCAAAACAATAAAGTCAAAAGTTTTGAATTTATTAATCTCGGTAAAAAGTATTTATCTGCCAAATGTTCAAACGCTTTCTATTCAAATTTTTACGACCATAACATGTACGAAATGCTAACGATTAATAAGTACATAAAAGATGAATATTATAACCTCATATTCAATGAAAATGGCTTAAAGCGAGTTACTTTAGATTCAATTTTTGGACAAGGAAATTTGTTTGAGAAAGAACTTGTCGAAGCAATCAAAAAACGAGATGATTTAAAATTAGATTGCAGTTCGATTGATAAATTAGTTGATAATTTCAACGATTCCTTTTGGCTTTCAGAAAAAGGCGTTCATTTACTCTACGACCAATACGGTTTCGGACATGCAACTGTAGAATTGCTCATTCCGATTGATAATTTAAGGAAATACAAAGAACCTTCTTGGCTAGTGGAGTATCTAAAATAAAAAGTTAAAAGAAATCAAATTTATTTTCAACAATATTTTCGTAATTTCGCATTATCAAATTCGAGCTATGAAAAAACTAATTGTATTAATTTTTATTTGTCACCTTTTTAACATGAAAATAAACGCGCAAACTGAGCCTAAAGCACCAAAACACGATACTGTCCTTAAAGTTCATAATCATGAAAGAAACGATAGTTATTTTTGGATGAACAAACGAGATTCAAAAGAAGTGTTGGAGTACATTGCAGCTGAAAATTCGCATTCAGAAAATTATTTCAAAAAATTAGAAGGACTTCAAACAACTTTATTAAAAGAATTTGATAGTAGAATCGACCCTAATGATGTGAGTGCTCCATTTTTTATTCAAGGAAGAGAATTTCAGGCAAAAAATAGTGCTGACAAAGATTACCAAGATATTTATGAAAAAGTAAATGGTAAAGAAAAATTATTTTTCAGCGAAAATGAACGAGCTAAAGGTAAATCGTATTACAGCGTTGGAGATTGGGCACCTTCTACCAACAATCAACTTTTAGCTTTTAGCGAAGATCACATTGGAAGAAGAAAATACACCATTTATTTTCGCGATGAAAAATCAGGAAAAATCCTAAAAGATCAAATCAAAAATACAGATGGTTCCTTGATTTGGGCGAATGACAATAAAACTGTCTTTTACGTCAAAAAAGATGAACAAACTTTACGTGAATTCCAAGTTTATTCCCATGTTTTGGGTTCTGATTCAAAAACAGATAAATTAATTTTTGAAGAAAAGGACGAACGTTTTTCAGTGCATATTTCTAAATCTTTGAGTGGAAAATATGTTTCAATCAACATTGAAAGTTCAACAACATCTGAAGTAAGACTAATTGATGCAGACAAAGCAAACGAAAATGCACAAATTTTCTTGGAACGAAAAGCAGGAATTTTATATTCTGTTGAAAATCACGGATTACAATTTTATGTAATCACGAATGAAAATGCAAAAAACAATAAAATTTTAGTTTATTCGGATTTTCCTTCAGAAAATTCAACTCCAAAAACATTTGTAAAACACGATGAAACGAGATTGATTGAAGGTTTAGTTGTTTTTAAATCTCATGTATTAATTCAAAGCAGATTCAATGGTTTGCAAGAATTTGAAATTGTGAATTTAACGACAAATCAAAAAGAAAAAATCAAAATGAATGAGGAAACGTATAGCATTTTCTTAGGACTTAATGATGATTTCAACACAAATGGATTCTTTTATTCTTACACTTCTTTAACGACGCCTTCCACCGTATATAAATACATTTTTGAAACAGGAAAATCAGAAGTTTTCTTTGAGAAAAAACAATTAGACCCAAACTTTAAATCAGAAAATTATGAGTCAAAACGTGTGTGGGCAACCGCAAATGATGGAACATTAATTCCTATTTCCTTAGTGTATAAAAAGGGCATCGATTTAAGTAAAGCTCCACTCCTACTCTATGGTTACGGTTCTTATGGAGTTACGATTCCTGCAACTTTTAGTCCAACTCGATTAAGTATTTTGGATCGAGGATTTGTTTTTGCAATTGCACACATTCGTGGAGGAAAAGATTTAGGAGAAGATTGGTACCAAAACGGAAAATTTCAGAAGAAAATAAATACTTTCACGGATTTCATTAATGCAGCGGAATATTTGTCCATGAAAAAATACTGCGATCCTTCCAAAATATATGCTCAAGGTGGCAGTGCTGGAGGTTTATTGATAGGAGCAGTTACAAATATGGCGCCTTATTTATGGAAAGGTGTTATTTCACAAGTTCCATTTGTGGATGTAGTTTCAACCATGTTAGATGAAACAATTCCATTAACTGTTGGAGAATATGAAGAATGGGGAAATCCAAACGAAGAGGATTATTATTATTACATGCTGAATTATTCGCCTTACGACAACGTCAAAAAAATGGACTATCCAGCGATGTTAATCACAACCGGCTACCACGATTCTCAAGTTCAATATTGGGAGCCTTTAAAATGGATTGCAAAATTGAGAGAGTACCGCACAAATCAAAATCCACTTTTATTGGATTGCAACATGGATGCAGGACATGGAGGTGGTTCAGGAAGATCCAATTCTCGAAAAGAAGTGGCAAAAGAATACAGTTTTATTTTGGGTTTAGAAGGAATTGAAAAATAGAATATTCATTAGTTTACTTGTTGTTTTTTCCTTTGCAAGCAAGGATTTTTTTGCTCAAGAAAAAGACAAAACCTTGGACACAAGTTCAATTATTAGTTTCCGGCTAAAAAAAGTTTGGTACTCAGATTTTGGATTTAATACTGCACCGTTTTCCATAAATTTCAAAGATGCGAATGGAAACAAGGAACATCTTTTTTATAGAAATAATTTACGTTCCGTATTAGGAATCGGTTTTTCGTACAAATGGATCGCAATCCGCCTTGCATTAAATCTACCTGGACACGTAAAACCTGTTAGTAAATTTGGAAAAACAAAATACATCGATCTTGGATTTGAATTTAAAACAAAAAAACGATTTTTTGACATCGATTATCATGATTACGTAGGCTATGCCATTAAAAATGCTTACAAATGGAATGATTCCTTGAACCAATTTTCAAATCCACATTTCATTTCAAACAAATTACAGGCTCAAAGTTTATCAGTCAATGTTTGG
>JBIKSI010000064.1:0-18850 GCA_044348665.1 Crocinitomicaceae bacterium | reverse complement strand
TTAATATCAGTTGTGAAACATAAGTTTTGGGTCATTTTAAATTTATGTTTTACTTGAATTTCAGTTCCAATAATTCGCGCAATTCCTACATTTTGAATGGACCAAATAAAAAGATTTTTTGTTGGCACAGCGACAATTTTGTTTTCAACCAAATTAAAGAAAGTACTAATATTGGTGGAAAACTCATTGTTTTTTTGTCTGAAATCATAGTAGGTTCCAAGAAAAATTTGATTCGCTATTTCTGGTTTTAAGCTGGAATTCCCAATTTGATTGTAATACAATTCATTAAAACTCGCCACTCTTAAATTTCTTTTTATTCCATAAAAAAGTTCGCCAAGGCATAAAATTCTATTTTTGGAAAAGGCTGTAAATGAAGGAGTAAAATAAAATCTTGAATCAGAGTCATGAGTATCAACTTCCTGATTATAAACATGTTGTAATCCAAAATTCAACTTATAAAAGAATGATTTGGAATTTAACTTTAATTCATTCAAATATTTAAAATGAAAACGTTGCACCTCCGAATTAAAATTGGAATTAGCTTTTAATATAGAAAAATTTTCTTCAATTCCTGATACGAATTCCACTTTGTTGGTAACTTTAAATTTTAAAGTCGAACCTAAAATAAAATTTGTATTCCAATAATTTGATTTTAAATAACCAATTGCATTTAAATAGCTTGAATCTAAATATAGTAAATCGTCATAATTGGCTGAAAAATAAATTTTTAGACTAGAATTATATTTATTCGTGAAATGTTTTAAATAATCAAGATTTAGACCTGAATTTTTATTAATTAAAAACTGATTAGCTTCTTGATTGTACAAAATTATTGCTCCAGGTAGAGATTTATTGCTGAAATTAGTCTTTACTTGCAAATTCAATTCCGCCCTCTTGCCGAGGTAAATCCCCATATTGAAACCAGCATAAAATTCAGAAAATTGGTTATTTATACGTTGTAATCGGATAATTTCATCTTGGTTTAAAACTGTAAAAGGGTAATTACCTTGAGCCTCACGATATTTTGTGAAAAAAGAAAAATAGCCTTTTTTCAGATTGTATTTACCACTTAAATAGGAATCAATTTGACCGAATGACCCTTGTTTTAAATTCATTCTAAACTGAAAGGTATCTTTTGAGAATTGATTTAGATAAGTAGTCAATTTTAAATTATTGGCATTAAAATAGGCAGAAACAACATCAATTTCATCTTCATTTTTCGCAATAGAAAAACTAATATTTTGTACATTATCCAATTGTATATTGCTCAAATCTATTTGACCAGTTTGCGCATTTTGAAGTGAAAATCCATCAATCAAAATCCCAGAATGCGTTCCACTGATTCCTCGCGAAGAAATGGTTTTTAATCCTCCAAGTCCACCGTAATTTTTTAAACTTATTCCAGGTAAAGTTTTTAATAAATCACCCAAATCTTCTGGTGATCGGTTGATTATTTCATCCCGATTGTAAGAAAACTGGCGCTTTTCCTTTTTTAAAAGCAATAATTCTTGCACATCAATTTCTTGCAATTCAAGTTCTTTCACCTGCGAAAAAACAAGATTAATAGAGCAAAATAGTAATAATGAAATTATTGTTTTCAAGTGTCTTTTTGTAATAAATACTTGATTGTCAAATAACAATCAACTGACAATCAAGCATTTTTATTGATTATTGTTTAACGATTTTCTTTAATTCTGGATTATCACCTAATTTTAAAAAATAAACGCCCTTTTCCAAACTATCTAAGTTTAGGGAGGAAGAAACTTCACATTCCTTTTCTATAATCAATTTTCCTTGAAAATCGAAAACGGAAACCCGACCTACAAAGCCATTGATTGTTAATCGGTCAACAACTGGATTAGGAAAAATTAGAATTGAACTGTTTTGAACATCGTTAACATTTAATGTATTAGTAAGGTACAAATTATCAAGGGCAAAATAAGTTGGTGTGTTGATATAAACTAATGACATATCAGAAGATTCAAAACGGAAAGTTAAACTTTTTACAGAGCCCAAAGCTGTTAAATCGATTTTTTTCCATGTATTTAATATGTAATCCTGAGAATTGTCGGCAAAACGAAAATCAGCTAAATAAAAATCCACGGAATCCGTTTTCTCTCCCAACTCATTCATTGCAATTGCCCATACTTTAAAAAAATCTTCACCATTTGTGCCATCAATTTCTCCATTGGCATTTGTTGTTAAACCAAACTTTTTACCGTATGCATCTCCATTGAGCATCGAATAGTAAGCATAGCTCGTGTTTGTCACAAAAATTGAATCAATAAACGTGTTTTGAGAAAAACTTATGGTACCATCAGGATAATATAATCCATAGTTCAATGAATTGTTGACACCATTTCCAGATATAGCACTGTATTGATTTTGAATGCCAAAAATAGTTGCGTCAGTCATGTTTGAATAGGCAAAACCGCCCCAATAATCGCCTCCAGGAAAGGTTCCGTAATAATTTGAAAAACTTGCCAGGTTTCCTGAATTTGTAGTGATTGTAAACTGAGCAGCATTATCCGCGCCATTGTAGAAAGTGTCAGCTTGAGAAAGATTCAAACTTTCAAAGTCAATTGTGCTTTGTTGTGAAAAGGTTGTTGCAAGAGAGCCTGCAAGCATGCAAGAAAATAATAATTTCTTCATCGTTCATTTAATTTTTTTATAAAAACATTGAGGAAATCAGAAAAAAAGAAATAAGGCAAATACCCTTGTCTAGAACGAGTATTTGAACTAAATCCGACTTTAATCTGAAGTCATCTTTAAAATAGCACGTTTTTAGCAGGTATTCTGACTCGTTCCAACTTAGTTTTGTCTTCCCATTCGCCGAGGCTTACAGTGACGTAATAAAACTAATTTAACAGAACTTACAGCTGCAGATACAGTTCCTGAATTTCACAGGATTCCCTTTTAACTATCCTATCATGACATAGGATTACTAAAAACCATTGCAAATCTATGAATTTTTTGTTGAATAAGGAGAAAAAGATTCAAAAAGATTATTTACCTACGAATTTTTCTGGTCTTTCTTTTTGAGAACGGATTGTATTTCAATGATTTAGCGTAACTAACAGATAATTCATGAGAAAACCCCGTAGTTTGATTAGAGGGGAAAAATTTATTATCAATTACATAAATCACTCGAAAACCACTAAAAGTGAACAGTCCAAGTGTCATATTAACGGTTAAATCAGTATCTACACCAAAGCCATACCAAAACAATTGGTCTGAAAGGAAATTAACATTTAATGAACCATGAAACTTACTTCCTCGCACGGCGTAAAACATTGCACTTGGATAAAAAACAAACCAATCATTATTTCTAAATTTATAGCCAACACTAGCATATAAGTGGTTGCTTTTGAAGCTCAGGTTTTTTTCAGGACTAATAAAATTATTCCCCATTAAATATGGCAAGGCAATATGAGCATTTATCGTACTTGAAGTCAATGAAACCCCTGTCCCAAAATTGATAAATCGATTGGTGAAATTTCCCGACAAAGTTGGCTCAACTGGGTCAAAATAAGTCAAGTCATGAACAATTAAATTTTGTTCGTTAAAACCTGCTTTAACTCCTAAACCTATATTCATATCATTTGCCAATCGAATATTGTAAACATAGGAGCCAGAAATTTCAAATTGATTAAATTTGTTGACCAAATCATTAGAAATCATACCACTTACACTGTGAGTTGGGTCAAAATTATAATGGCCGTAAACAAAGAATGCCTCGGGATAATTTTCCTGTCTCAACCATTGCCTTCTGTAAAGTGAATTGAATGAATACTTTGATTCAATATCCACAAATCCAGGATTATAGAGTGTCTGATGAATCATATATTGCTTAAATTTAAACTTTTGCTGAGCAGAAAGAATAAACGTAAATAAAAATGCTATGGTTAGGAAAACTAATTTCATCTTTTCAAAATAATTTTCCCATTCCTTTGCGTAATGAAATCACCAATAATATATTCAAATCGATAAAAATACATTCCTTCTGGTAATTCATTTCCAAACCATTGATTTTCAATATTCATTTTTCCATCCCAATCGTTTCTATATGGTTCAGACTGGTACACTATTTCTCCCCAACGATTAAATACATGCAATTTATTAATTGGATATTCATCAATGTTTTTTATAACAAATGTATCATTGTGACCATCACCATTAGGACTAAAAAAATCTGCAAAAATTAAATCGTCTTTCAAATGCTTAATTCCTCTTAAATTTTTTGTTTTAAACACATTAATTTCAATCGAATAGATCTTATCCAACATAAAAAAAGTGTTCGAAAACAGAAATAAAAAGAGAAGGGTTAATCTTGGCATGCGTTATTATTGAAAGTGCAAAGGTCGTAATTAATCTTTACAAACGGAAATATATTACTATTATTGTTAATGAGAAAGAAAAAAAATCATGCAAATTATCCTAATTTTGCACTAAGTAATGGAAAATAGAAAAATTATACACGTGGATATGGATGCATTTTATGCCTCTGTAGAACAATTGGATTTTCCTGAATACAGAAATAAGCCTCTAGCAGTAGGTGGAAACGCCGAACGAGGTGTGATTGCTGCTGCAAGCTATGAAGCCAGAAATTATGGCGTAAAGTCAGTAATGAGTTCAAAAATTGCAGCTAAAATGTGTCCCGAGTTAATTTTTGCCAAACCTAGATTTGAACGCTACAAAGAAATTTCAAGGGAGATTCGAAAAATTTTCGAACGATATACCGATTTGGTAGAGCCATTATCTCTTGATGAAGCTTTTTTGGATGTGACAGAAAATAAAATGAATATTAAGGCTGCCACATACATTGCACAAGCGATTAAAAATGATATAAAAAGCGAACTTAATTTAATTGCATCCGCTGGAGTTTCGTACAATAAATTCTTGGCAAAATTAGCATCAGATCAAGAAAAACCAGATGGATTATTTGTCATTAAACCCAATGAAGCACTTGAATATATTCATAAATTACCCATACATCGTTTTTTTGGTATCGGCAAAGTAACTGCTGATAAAATGTATGAACTAGGAATTCCTAGTGGTAAACAATTAGCAGAACAAAGTCTGGAATTTCTCACAAAAAACTTTGGAAAATCAGGGGCATATTTTTACAATATAGCACGAGGGCTGGATTTTAGACCAGTAGAAAGCAATCGAGAAAGAAAAAGTTTAGCCGTTGAAAATACATTTGAAAAGGATATTTTTGATCGTTATTCTTTCGAACAAGAGGCCGTTAAAATTATTGAAAAATTATGGACTAGAAATATCATATTTAATGAATTTGGTCGAACACTCAATTTAAAAATTAAATTTAATGATTTTAGCATAAATTCTAAATCGATAACCTTAGAAGAAAAAATAGATGATTTCGAAATTTTAAAACTTGAATCAGAAAAATTAATAGATACTATATTTCCACTTAAGAGGCCAATTAGATTGCTGGGTTTTTCAATTAGTGGATTTAAAAAGGATATTGAGAACAGAGATGCGGTGTTTCAGACTACTTTGGAGTTTTAGTTTACAAAAAGAAGAAAAATTGGTCAAAATAGGTGTATTAACGGATTGCAACTTTTATTTTTACTGCATATTATCGGTTCTGCAACGGATAAATATGTTGCACTAACGGCTGTGCAACGGCTAATTTCCATATTTAACCGTTTTGCAACTCTTATTTTTAAAAAAATCATTTTTATTTCTTGTTCAATTAATTTTTATTACCTAAGTTAGCTAAACAAACTTTTACAAACCAAATTAAACCTTTTTAAAATGTGTAAAACAATCGAACGCCTGTGTGTGATTTGCGACGCACAACTTGTCGGTAGAACGGACAAGAGATTTTGCAATATTAAATGCAAAAACAAATACCATTCTGAACTAAGAGCTGCGAAAAATTCATACTCTACCAACGTTTTCAAGCAAATCCTTAAAAACCATCGTATTTTAGCTGAATTCCTAGGAGAAGATGTTGACAAATATCAAATAAGTCAGTTAGTTCTTCAAAGAGAAGGTTTTGATAAAAATATTGTTAGCGGCGTGAATACTGATTCTGGTCAAATTGAGCTACAAGTACTTGACTTTAGTTGGAAAGCAATCGACAATAACTTGATAGAAGTAAAGTATAATCCAACAGAATCTACAATCTAACCCTATGTTTTTAAACGATTTAAACGTTTTGGCTTTGAAGAAACTACTGAAAAATCAAGTTCTATTAATGAAGATCTAAAAATTAAAGAATTGGCAGGGGAAGGATTAAAAAATCAGATTGCATTAAATAGCTGAAATCCTCAAATATCTCTTTTTTATTTTTTTTGAGCTCGAATCATTCTATTTTTACCCTGCAAATCTTGCTTAATTACAATGTTTTGAAAATCAAGTTCTTTTAGCAACTCACGCACTGAATTGCCCATATCTTCGTGGATTTCAAAAAACAAATAGCCTTGTGTCTTTAATTTTTTAATAGCAATTTGTGCAATTTTAGAATAAAAAATTAAAGGATCATCGTTTTCAACAAAAAGTGCTATGTGAGGTTCAAACTTTAATACATTATCTTCCATTTTTTCTTTATCCATAAATGGAATATAGGGAGGATTTGAAACAATACAGTCCAAAGAATGATCCTCGAGAAATAGGGATGAATTTAAGACATCATCTTGTTGCAATATCAAATCTAGTTGATTCGTAGATGCATTTTGTTTTGCTAGATCTAATGCATTATTCGAAACATCTGTAGCGATAATGTATGAATTTAAAAAATTACTTTTTAAAGACAAGGCAATACATGCCGTTCCTGTGCAAAAATCTACAATTTGTAAATCTTTTTTATCCTTATAGGTTTCGCATATCCATGCAACTAATTCTTCTGTTTCAGGACGTGGAATTAATGCGCGAGCATCACATTTCAATGTCAAGCCATAAAACTCCGTCTCACCCAATAAATACTGAAAAGGCTCATTATCAAGCAATCTGAGTACCATTTCTCTGAAATATAATAAATCTGATTCAGAGAGAGTAATTTCATCGGCAATAAGAATTTCAGATTTTGTAACACTTAATCGTTTCAATAAAAACTCTTGAAACATCAATTTTACTTCTCTTTGGCTAAATTTTACTTCCAGTTTTTGAAAGAAATATTTTTTTAAATCTTGAACTTTATTAGAAGAAACAAACATATCTAAATTCTCTATTTTTCATAAACAAAAAACGGTGATCCGAAATATGACCACCGTTTTTACTTATTAAATTATTTATTTATCTTACTAACTGTACAAATCCTTGAAATTCATAATCCTCTCCATCATGAGATTTTGCACTTACCTTGTAAAAATATGTCCCAGGTGTAGCATCATCATTACCTAAAGTCTTTCCATTCCATCCACCAAATACATCAAAATATTCATAAACAAGGTTACCCCATCTATTGAAAATTTGACAAGTAAAATTCGTAAATGCGTCAGAAGGCACAAGTACTTGGAATTTTTCATTTAATACATCAGTGCCACCTGGTGTGAAAATATTTGGAAAAGCAATCTCACACAAACGAATATCAATTAAGGCTGAATCAATCGCGGTACCACAAAGATTTGTTGCTTCAATGATGTAAGTATCTTTTTGATTAACAATAATTGAATTTCCTATTTCATTGGTACTCCAAATTAATCCTGCAGAAACAACATTTGAAGTTGCAACTAGCTCATACGGCGCACCTGCACAAATCGAAGCATCATCAACATTGACGGTAGGATTATCTATAAAACTAACAGTAATCGTATCCGCATCTTGACAAACTGATTCATTATATTTGAACTCATACGTTCCGAATTCATCGACTGTAATAGAATTATTTATTGCTGTTACAGCAGAAAAAGTAGCAGTTCCAGATCCTGATATTTGCACCCATGAACCAGCTGGTGCAACTGGATTGTTTGTCATTACCAGTTGTAAACCACAAATATCTTCAAAATCTGTAATTTGAATCAAAGGTTGTGAATTTACGGTGAAAGTTGTATCATTTGTACATCCTAACAAATCGACAATAGATGCTGTGTATGTACCTGCTGTCAATTGAACACTTGCTTGATTATTAAATTGAGGAAGTGTCACATCCCAAACAATAGTTGCAATGTTAGTTAAATCAATTGTTGTTAATTCAGTTTGATTCAAACAATCATAAAAATCAGAATTAATATTAAATTCTGGAGTTGAACTTACAGCAAAACCAACAGAATCAAATACACTTGGACAATTCGCGTCAGTATAGATCAAGGAATATAAGCCATCTTGAGTAAAAGTTATACTTGGATTAATTACTGAATTGGATGAGAAAGTCGGTGTACCTCCAGTAGGGGAGAAAAAAGTCCAAGTACCAGTTCCCGAACTTGCAATGTTACCAGTAAACTGATAATTATCAACACAAAGAATTTGATCTTGTTCTAAACTCAAATTTGCTTGTGTTCCTATTGTAAATGTGGTATCAACACTGCAAGTATTATTAGAATTAAATAATGTTGCAGTATGAGTACCAGCAGGTAGATTGGCAGAATAAATATTAGCCAAAGGATCTGATGACCTAAACCTCATTTGACCTAAATTCGTTGAATCAGCTAAGTATACGAACTCAGTTCCATTTGGACAAGCAAAATAATCACTTTCCATGTTGAACATAGGAATTTCATTTGCTTGAATTACTACATCATCCTCGTATGGACAATTTGCATCCGTATAGATCAATGTATAGGTACCGTTCACTGGAAAGGTAACAAAGGTATTAATATCAGACGGATCAGCGAAAATTGGAGTTCCTGCGGAAAGAGCTGGATCAAAAGTCCAAGTTCCTGCCCCACTACCCGCAACATTTGCATTGAAATCATAAGTAGAGGAACAAACAGCATCATCTGCTTGCAAAAATAACGCAGTCGATGCATTAATAGAAAAAGTTGTATCTTTTGTACACAACCCCGCAGAGTCAACAACAGAAATTGTGTAAGGTCCACCGCCACCTAAATTGTTTGTGTAAAACATGTCTCTTTCTGGGGCAACAGCACCATTCCAGGTAATCGAACTATATTCAAGTGAATCGCTCAATGTTATTACTGCATCCGGTGCTCCTTCACAAAGCACTAAAGAACCATTAAAATCAAAAAATATTGGTTCTGCAATTTGTATGAAGTTTGCAATTCTTTTATAACAACCATTTCTACTAACCGTTACTCCATAAACCATTGCTGTATCAGCAACCAAAGTATCCATTACAGATAAATCATCCCAAAGATAAGTATCATAAGGACCATTAAGTACATTCAAAGTTGCCGAACCACAAGACTCTAAAGGTGTTAATAAAGGATCAATATCTGTTCCATTAAATGGATCAATATAAACTGTAAAAACAACACTTGTTACTCCTGCTGGAACAAAATCATCCGTTGCTGTAACCGTTACAGTATGGTATCCTTCATTCCCTGGAAGAGCGATTGCTTGCAAAATTATGGATGCGGTATTACCAGGTATATTCTCAATTTCATTAATAATTAAACCATTAGTGGTTGAAAACAATAAAGTTGTAGTTTGATCTTCCTCCGGGGAAAGGAATTTTATTTGCAAGTTGGCAGTGTCAGAAAGAGCACAAAGAGTAAACGTATCACAAGAAGAAATTCCATCTGGAATTGGAGGTATATTACTGTTATTACAAATGTTGAAATAAAAAGATTTATTGTCTAACCAAGAAATTCCATCAGGATTGCCCAAAGCTCCATCGAAATCTGTTCCTGGGTGGTCAAATTGAGCAACTTGAAAAAAACCAATGTTATCTCCTTTATTCGCACCGGCAGTTGCAGGCACACCACCAAATCCATCAACACCTTGCGAAGCAGCACCTGTTGTCCATTGCATATCCTTATAACAAAAAGCAATGTTATTTCCATTCGGTAACTCTGGATCAGTCCCATCAGTTAACGTTAATTGAAAAGAATTCAATTTATCAGACTCTGAATTATAGTATCCAACCGCTACCCAATTCACATGAATTGATGTTGGAGTGATCTTGTAAACCACCTGACCAGCTCCTCGCGTATCCACATCTGCCCAAAAAGGAGCGATAATCTTGTCATCGGGTGAAGGAAATGCATTGGAATTAAATGTAAACAAATCGTTTTCAAAAGTAATATTTCCATTATTATTAATATACAATTGATTATATGTTTGACCATAAAAACAAAAATCAAATGGTAAATCGATGACATCAGAGGATCCATCATCATTTGCATCCATAGCCAAGATATAAGTACCATCAGGCTCAACATAACAATTACAACCATCAGTTTTTGGAGAAACTATGGAAGGGTCTGGAATGTAATATGTCTTACTAAAGCTACCATCTGGATTACTTACAACCTCTAAACCCTCTAGAGAATTATTAGCTTTTCTCGTTTGATATTCTGATGAATTTACCAGTACTTGTGAATTAACATACATTCCACTTGTAAGAATTCCTAACAAAAGAATTTTTTTCATAAATTATTTTTTTGCAAATATAAATAAAAGTAATCACTAAATTAGTTTAGTAAACCGAATAAAATGTGAATTACATCAATCAATGACGTAAATTATTAAAAAAGGTTGCACTAGATTTAAAAAAAAATAAAAAAATAAAAAAATAAATATTTTATTACCTTTGCTCCCTATTAATTTCGACAAACAAATAAAGATATGTACGGAAAAATCAAAGAACATCTATCTTCTGAATTAACTTCAATCAAAGATGGAGGAATTTATAAACGTGAACGCATTATCACATCTCCACAAGGAGCGAAAGTGACTGTAAATTCTGGCGAAGAAGTAGTTATCATGTGTGCGAACAATTACTTAGGTCTATCCTCACATCCTGAAGTAATTCATGCAGCAAAGGAGACATTGGATTCTCATGGTTATGGAATGTCATCCGTTCGATTTATTTGCGGAACGCAAGATATTCATAAAACTTTGGAACAAAAAATCGCTGAATTTTATGGAACGGAAGATACAATTTTATATGCAGCTGCATTTGATGCAAACGGAGGAGTTTTTGAACCTCTTTTTAGTGAAGAAGATGCAATTATTTCCGACGAATTAAATCATGCCTCTATTATTGATGGAGTAAGGTTGTGTAAAGCAAAAAGATATCGTTATAAACACAGTGATATGGCTGATTTAGAACAACAATTAATTGCTGCTCAAAATCAACGTTTTAGGATAATAGTAACAGATGGTGTTTTTTCCATGGATGGAGATATTGCAAAAATGGATCAAATATGTGACTTAGCAGACAAATACGATGCCTTAGTTATGACAGACGAATGCCACTCAGCAGGATTTATTGGAAAAACAGGACGTGGAGTGCCAGAATATTGCAATGTGATGAATCGAGTTGATATAATAACTGGAACTTTAGGAAAAGCCTTAGGTGGTGCAATGGGAGGATATACCACCGGGAAAAAAGAAATAATTGAATTATTAAGACAGCGTTCAAGACCTTATCTATTCTCAAATTCACTAGCGCCAGCAATCGTAGGGGCATCTATTAAAGTGTTCGATATTTTGAGTTCTACAACAGATTTAAGAGATAAATTGGAGTCAAATACAAAATATTTTAAGGAGAAAATTATTGCTGCAGGTTTTGATATTAAACCTGGGGATTCACCAATCGTTCCGATTATGCTTTATGATGCTGCACTTTCTCAAAAATTTGCTGATTTATTGCTAAAAGAAGGGGTATATGCAATTGGTTTTTTCTATCCAGTTGTTGCAAAAGGTCAAGCAAGAATTAGAACTCAAATTTCCGCAGCACATTCAATTGCTGACTTAGATAAAGCCATAGCAGCCTTTATTAAAGTTGGAAAAGAATTGGGTGTAATTTCTTAAATCCAATTTTAAACTTCAGGAAAACATTAAGTAGAAAATACTTTCAATTACTTATTAATTATGAAATATAATTTATCGGAAGTCCTAGAATTAATTAAAGACCGAAGAACAATTTATCCAGAGCAATTCTCCAGTCGACAAATTCAAAAAGAACAAGTTGAAACCATATTGAATGCAGGTATTTGGGCACCAACGCATGGCAATACACAACCTTGGCGATTCACGGTTTTTATGGATGAATCGAAACAAGAATTGTCAGACTTTTTAGCAAAAACATACCTAAAGTTAACACCAAAAGAGGATCAAAATGACATGAAGCTAGCAAAATTGTTAAATCGACCGAATTTAGCCTCGGTAGTTATTGCAGTTTCGATGAAACGAGATGAATCAGAAAAGATATTACAATTAGAAGAAATAGAGGCAGTCTCCTGTGCAATACAAAATATGTACCTTACAGCAACAGCTTTTGGGATTGGTGCGTTTTGGGCAACTCCTAAATTAATTTATTCACAAGAAATGAACGAATACTTAGGCTTGCACAGTAAAGACAAATGTTTAGCTTTATTCTATCTTGGTTATCCGTCCATTGAATGGCCAAAAAGTCACAGAAAACCTATTGAATATGTAACCGAATGGAAATAAATACAATTTGTTTACAAATAAATCAATAATTGTTACGTTTTAAAACTTAATACTAACAATCAGATTTTTTTTGCTTTTATTTGTAGGAGAAAAAAATAATGTTGAAAAAAAAAATACTTTTCATATTCCTTTTAAGTTTTGGGTCATTTTCTTTTGCACAAAAAAAAGAAAAGCTTCCCTCCTATTTTGGTGTGCAATTTAAACCTATTTTTCCTGGTGATTTTTTAAGTAAATCTAAAATCAACGTAAGTGACACTGGCTTTAATGCAACTTTTTCTCAAAAATATGCATACTCATTTGGAGCAACTGTTCGTGTTGGAGTGACAAAATTAATAAGTTTTGAAACTGGCATCAATCAAGTAAAAAGAAATTATGCAATTGATTTTTCAGTTTTGGATTCTAATGTGGTGGGCAAAACTGATTTTGGAATTTTAAGTTATGATATTCCACTTAATGCCATGATTTATATACAACTTTCTGAAAAAATATTTTCCAATGCTTCTCTCGGAACCTCATTTATTTACTATCCTTCCAATGTTGGCTCACGCGTTATTGAAAACTCAAAATATGTCTTTACTGCTGAAGGTAGAAGAAATCGTCGATTTGATCTAGAAATTAATGCAAATTTTGGATTTGAACTAAGAACTGAAAAAAATGGCTTCCTTTATATCGGATCCTCAGCCAAAATTCCTTTTGCTCCAATATTTAAAGTAGCTGCAAGCTATGAATACGGCAATGAGGCTCAAAGATTAGGTATCGGAGAAGTAAACGGTTCTTACCTTTCAATTGATTTACGCTACTTTTTCCCAATAGTAAAGCAAAAAGGTCCGCAATTTAATAAGGGACCTTTGGAATAAAAAAATGGGATACCAATTAAATTTTAATGCATAAAAAAAAGAGAACCTAAGTTCTCTTTCTTTTGTGGTGCCTCCAGGAATCGAACCAGGGACACAAGGATTTTCAGTCCTTTGCTCTACCAACTGAGCTAAGGCACCAGCCTTATTTGTGGGTGCAAATATATGTACATTTTTTAAATAAACAATGAAAAAAGTGAAAAAAAATGAAAAAAAATATACTTTTTTATTTCACCAAAGGAATAATCACTGATATTGAGACAGTTCCACCTTTTCCTTTTTCACCAGAAGTAACTCCAAATTGTTGCGGATAGACTTTCATTTCACCTGAAAATGTTGCTCCACCATTGTCATCCACATCAAATTGAAATGGAACTTTCACATCTAATGTTTTATCCTTCATAGTTAATTTGCCAGATGCGTTATATCCTTTCTTGGATTTTTTAATGGAATTTGACTTAAATGTAATCGTTGGGTACTTAGCCGCGTCAAAAAAGTCACTCGACATTAAATGTTCATCTCGCTTTGTATCACCAGTACTTAAATCCTTAACTTTTACACTCGCTAAAATACTCGACTTACTAACATCATTTCTGTCTAAATCAATCTGTGCGTCCACTCCTTTGATTGTACCTGTTACATCTTCTCCATCTAACGTGAAATTGACAACAATTTCGTCTGGATTTACTACTTTCCATAAATTTGAGATTGTAAAAGCTAACGAAATAGCCAAAACTAGCATTGCTAATATTCCTGTTCTTTTCATATAAATTGTTTTTTGTAAAATTAATCTATATGTATAACAAAGGATTTAATTTTTTGTTATTTTTTAATTTTAATTTGCTCCACATTTACAACAATATTTGAAAATATGATTCCAAAAACAAGCGCCATAGAAATGCTTAGCATGCTTATCGAAGTTTCAATTCCCAGTAAAATATTGCTTTCCAACAAATGGGAAACACTGAAAAAGCCTAAAGAACCTGGTACCAACAAAATCATCCCAGGAACCAGCATGAGTGATGAATTTCGCTGTTTCCAAACTGCAAAAATATTGCTTAGCAAACCGAGTAAAAATGCAGATAAAAATACAGAAAATGCCTGATTCAAATATTTTGTAAAAAAAACGAATAAGAAATAGGAACTCCAGCAGGCGATTGCAATCCAAATAAAATCTTTAATTTTAGCTTTGAAAAGGACCAAAAAACCCATTGGAACAAGAAGTAATGATATCCATTTCAACCAAAAAGGATTAAAAACAAAATCAACTTTTTGAATTGAAAAATGAAACTGCTTCGAAATTTCTGAACCTATATATAATCCAATTGCAATCATCACAAAGATTATAAATGACGAAGTTAAGCGACTTAATCCAGCTACAAAGTGATTATTCACAATCTCGGTAATTGAAATTGTAAAGGAAAATCCTGGGATTAAAATAATTAATCCACAAATGGTGGCGATTTCTTGCTTAAAACCAACAAAAACCATTGAAAAAATGGATGAAATCATTAGTGCAAAAATGGCAGCAATTACCACCGTAATTTTTGAAATCCGCTTAAAATAAGCACTCAAGGTAAATAAAGCACCAATAAAAACACCAATCAGAAATGAACAAATAAATTCCATTAGTCCTCCACCAAAAACAACGGCCGCACTTCCAGTGGAAACAGCAAAAAATAAAGTATTAATCCAATTTTTATATGCAAATGATTGTTTTTCTATTTCATTTGTTTTTGCAATCGCCTCATCAAGGTTTAATTTTTCACCTTTTAAATCATAAATTATTGTTTCTAATGAATCGATATTGTGAAGGTTTAAATCAGAATTTTTCACTTTAATTAAGCGAGAATAATGATTTTCTTCTTCTTTAAAACTAATAAATATCGAACCAGAACTAGAAAATACTTCTGCTTCAATCCCTAAAAACTTACATAAATCTTCAATTAAATCCTCTAGTTTATGAGTAGGATAACCATTTGCTTGCAGCAATTTTGCAATTTTAATAAAAAATTCTATCTTTTTAGAGTTCTTCATTTTTGTATTTATTTTTCTCTTCAATCCATTTAGACATGTATTTAACAGAATTAACGGTATTGTGATTCAAAATTTGACCAATAAAATTTATTTGCCTATGTTTTTTCAAATTATTTCCAATTTCCTCGATTTTTTGAAAGAATTTTGATTCATAATTCGATCTTTTGAAATGTGAATTGATTATTTCATATCCATTTGCAACGGCTTCTTCCCATTCATTTTGATTTTCAAGGAGCTTTACAAGGGAACTAGCGATTTCATGTGGATTATCCGTTACAATCCCGTTCCATGGCAAACCAAAATTCATCCCTTCCGCACCAATACTGCTTGTCACAGATGGCACACCAAACATCATTGCCTCCAACAATTTCCCTTTCTGTCCTGCACCAAAGCGCAAAGGAGCTAAAAGGACTTTATGAGATTTGAAAGCCTGAGACACATCCTCTATTCTACCCTTTACAATAAAATTTTCTCTTTCATTATTTAACTGCAAAATTTTGTTCGGCATGTACGCACCATATATAGAAATAGAAATTTTAGGATTTAACAATCTAATTAGTGGCCAAATTTCCGTTTTCAAATATCTTACCGCATCAATATTTGGTTCATGATGAAAATTTCCAATAAAAAACACATCTTTCCGTTCGCTAAAACTTGGGTTTTCCATTGAAAATTCATCTAAAAGAAAAGGCAAAAACATCAATTGACAATGGGAAATTATAAACTTTTCTTCTAACAATTTAATTTCATATTCACTAATAATCAGACTTAAATCACAACGTAAAATACTTGCAATTTCTCTTTTCGCTTGCTCGCTATAAATATCATCATCTGTAACAACTCTATTTTCTTTCGCTGCATTTTGTCTTGCGAATCGCAAAAAATGAAGGTCTTCCGTATCTAAAATTGTGAGAACATCTGGAAGATTTTTCTTGATTCTCCATGAAAATTGTTCTTCCGTTACAAAACGATCAAAAACTGCAATTTCAGGAGAAATTTCAGAGATTAAATTTTCAAAGGAGTCGGAATTTAATTCTATTTGAAAGCAATGAAATCGAGATAAATCATCAGAAAATTCTGAATTTTGAGCACTTGACAAAAAATAAATTTCAAAATTATTCTTCTCAAATAAACTAATAAGTTGCATTATTCTTGCCCCAGCAGCAGAAGATTTCGATTCTGGCCAAACCAACCCAATAAAAACGACCTTTTTTCTTGTTAAAATCACCGAAAAATGACTTTTATTACGTAATAAAATAGTAAAACATCCTATTTTCCCTTAACCTTGCAAACAGTATTTATTTCAAGCACTCCTTCACCCTCTTTATCCCACAAAACTGCTTCTATTTTTACTGGACTTTTTAAATCTTTGCCATAAACATTAAAATTCACGAAAATTTCTTCTTGAAACTCAACAGCATCAACTCCATCTTGATACTTTTCGTATAAATCCGGATTATCAAGTAAAACCGTATTGTTAGCATCTGTTATTTTTATTGAAAAACCAGGATAAACTAGTTCATCAAACTCTTCGAATCCACTAATATCTTCAATAAACAAATAAACCTTCTCTTTTTCAGAAATTTCATTATCAGAAATAACCTTTTTTTCATTTTCAGAAAACAAATAAATTTCTCCAGCCTCTATACCATCTGAAGCGCGAGAAATAGCTTCGTTTGCAACAAGTTCAATTTCCAACTTTGCTTCAAAACTTGCCTTAGACTTTTTATCCCAAATATAAATTTCAATTGAATATGTGTCATCTGAATAAATTGGATTCCCTAATGTGAGTTTTGCAAACAAAATCATTGGGTCTTCTTTTATTCCAGCTGAATAATCCTTATACATATCTTCGTCGGAAAGCACGACTTCACCAACTGAATTTTTCACTTTTAGACGCATACCAGGAAAAGCTTTTCCATTTTCACGAACAAACCCATCAATATTTGAAAAGGAAAATTCAATTTTTTGACCGTAAATTACCTTCTTTGAACTTAACTCTTCACCATCCACACTCACAGTAACATCATCGCAACTTAAGTTAAAACCTTTAGTTACCAAACCATTAGATAAATTCTTTTCTACAGAACTCGATGAATTCATGGAACAAGAAACGACAATTATTGTCAAAATGAGCACCGAAATTAATTTTCTCATAAAGTTTATTTTTTACTAAGTTAGTTATAATTTTCTGTTATGAAATTCTTTGGTCAAATTAATGTATTGCTCTGAATACGAATTATCATCATTTCTAATCATAAGTTCTGAATAGTTAATCTCTTCCTCCTTTTTTGTAAATTGAAAAACAATACGATTTAACTGTCCCCTTTTTCCGTAAATTGAAATTTGTTGCTTTAAAAACAGTTCATTTTTTGCAGCAAGCTCAATTAGCATTTCGCAGTTATCAGCTGGAACAATTAAATAAAAGGAAGCTTTATCAAATAAAAGATAAGCTACTTTTTCAAAAAGCAAATCAAAAGGAAGGCTATCTGTGTGCCTTGCGAAATTTTTTTGCTGATTTTGTGATTTTAGTGAATTTTCAAAAAAAGGTGGATTCGAGAAAATTAAATCAAACTTGCAATTAAATTCAGTTTGTAGAAAATCTCCTTTTCTAACAGCTATTTGGGAATGATATTTTGAATTCGCAACATTTTCACTGGCTTCAAAATATGCAGCCTCATCAATTTCGATTGCTGTGATTTGTAAATTTTTATTCTTTTGTGCTTGCATCAAGCTTAAAACAGCTGTCCCAGTTCCAATATCTAAGGCCGATTTCTGATGATCAACATCAATTAAAGCGCCCAAAATCATGGAATCAGTTCCCACTTTCATGGCAGACATTTCCTGCTTTATCGAGAAATTCTTAAAGTGAAAATAGGACATTACTCAAAACAAATTACAATTTAAAAAGAAGGAGAAATATAAAAAAAATATTGTTCTGAACCTAAGATTCAAAGATAAATTGCCAAAAGTCCTTCAGGAGTTTTAACATGTAATTTTTTGTTTTCACGATCTACTTTTTGAATGAGATCTTTTACAAAAGGAATTAAGACTTCTTTCCCTTTGGCATCCACTTGTATCAAGGGATTTACGGGTAAATCAATGATTTGAACAATTTCTCCAACAAGTCCATGTGATAAATCAACTAATTCAAATCCAACAACTTCGTGGTCATAAAAATTTACCCCGCTTAATTCCGGTAAAGTTGTTAATGGAAGGTATAAATCTTTTCTTTGGAGCGCTTTGGCGTCATTTTCAGAATCAACTCCTTCAAATTTCACACTTGCAAAGCCTTTTGGTTTTAGTTGGTAAGAGGTGATAAAAAATGGAGTAAGTAAACCATTAATATCGATGTAGACAGATTCTAATTTCTGAAATTCTTCGGGATTAGAAACGTCTAAAAACAACGA
>JBIKSI010000063.1:0-18871 GCA_044348665.1 Crocinitomicaceae bacterium | reverse complement strand
TGCAGCCCGACTAATTTTCGAACTCGGTATGCTTTTTAAGCCTTTGATTTCCTCTTCCATGTGTTAAAATATTTTTGTTTTGAGGGCGAATTTCCCAAAATCAATTAAAGAATCGAGGGTGTTTTTTTCAAGCATATCAATACTTAAATTGACAGATTTTTCAATTGCTGCATCGGTGTTGCTAAATTCATCCGAATCATCGTTTAGCCACACCCTGAATAAGTAAGTGAAAACCAACTTGTAAGCTTTGTGTGAATGAGCATCCACGAAAGTTCGCCCTTGAATTTCTTCGTTTTGTCGTGCTTCGCTTAAAATTTCAGCAGTAAATACATCTAAATGGTCTAAAAACAGTTTCCAATCAGAGAGCTGAGCAAATGATTCCTTTAAATTCGAATATTTGTATAAATAATAAGACCTCTGTGGCAAAAATTCTTCAAACAAAGTAAAAAATAAAGCAAGCATTTTTTCTCTTCCTGAATACGATTGGTAATTTTCATCAGCGAGCAATCTTTCTTTTGCTTGAATAAAAACCAACACGGGAATTTCTTTCACAATTGCCTCCAAACTTTTAAAGAATTTAAAAAAATCCTTTTCCTCGATTTTATATTTTTTACATAATTCTAATACTGAATGAGGTTTTCTTCCATTCAACAATTCAAATTCAATGTATGACTTAATGATTTTATCCTTTGACATTTCTTTTTTGTTATGCTTTCTAATATTATAACAACTTAAAATGCATTCTGTTTTGAAGCTTGAATTATAGTTTGAAAAATAAGATTTAAAATCATAATTTATTTATTATAATTCGCCAAATCTAATATTTTTTTATACATTTGGCGAGTTATACGAATTTTATCATGAGTAAAATTATTGGAAGAAAATCTGAAATAGAGACACTTAACTCAGTAAAACTGTCAAGTAAATCTGAATTAGTTGTAATGTTTGGAAGACGAAGAGTTGGGAAAACTTTTTTAATTCGTGAGCATTTTAAAAATGACATTGTTTTTGAAGTTTCTGGTATTTTTAAGGGAGACTTGAGCGAGCAACTGTCAAATTTCACGAAAGAATTACAAAAGCGAAATAAGAAAGCAATCATTCAGAAGCCTAAAAAATGGCTAGATGCTTTTACCTTATTGGAAAATTACCTTGATAAACTAAAAAGCAAAAAGAAGAAAGTTATTTTTATGGATGAATTTCCATGGATGGCAACATCAAAATCTCGGTTTTTAATGGCATTTGAAAGTTTTTGGAATCAATATGTAACCAAAAGAGACGATATAATTGTTGTGATTTGCGGATCAGCTGCATCTTATATGATTCAGAAAATTATTAAGAATAAAGGCGGATTGCATAACAGAATCACACAAAAAATTAGACTTTTGCCTTTTAATTTACAGGAAACACAGTTGTTTTTAAAAAAGCGTGGAATCAATTATACACAGTACGATGTGTTGCAAATTTATATGGCCATTGGCGGAGTTCCACATTACCTAGAACGGCTTGCAAAAGGCTTAAGTGTTTCGCAAAACATTGATCGTTTGTGTTTTGAAAAAGATGGTATTTTGAATGACGAGTTTAATGAATTATTTTCCTCTTTGTTTGAAGATTCTAACAAACATTTAATTTTAGTTAAAACTCTGGCAAGCTGCAGAAAAGGAATTTCACGTGATGAATTAATTCAAAAATCTGGTCTTGCGAGTGGTGGAGATTTTAGCTTAAAATTAAGTGAACTGATTGAATCCGGATTTGTCAGTGATTATTCGTATTACCAAAACAAGAAAAAATCTACTTTGTATCGTTTATCTGATGAGTACTCTTTGTTTTATTTAAAATTTATTGAAAAAAATAAAAATTTAGGTGCTGGAACTTGGCAGCGTTTATTTGGTGGTAACTCTTATAAATCTTGGGCTGGATTTACCTTTGAAACACTTTGTTTGAAGCATGTCCAACAAATAAAAAAAGCCTTGAAAATTGAAATCATTTACTCAATAAACCAAAGTTGGCACAATAAAAATGCACAAATTGACTTATTAATTGACCGTGCGGACAACGTAATAAATATATGTGAAATGAAATTCGTAAACGAACCATTTAAAATTGACAAAGCGTATTATTTGAATCTTAAAAACAAGAAAAACGAACTTCGAACTGAAACCAAAACGAGAAAAAATATTTTTATAAGTATCATCTCCACTTATGGCATTCTTGAGAACGAATATAGTCGTGAATTGCTTGAAAACAACTTAAAAATAGATAGTTTATTTATTGATTAATTAAGCTATAACTCGCCAAATGTGATAAATTTTAATAGATTTGGCGAGTTATACGAATATCAAATAGTTTAAATAATCAATGCGAGTAGTTGTTTTTTTTATGCGCCTTCACCGCCTACGCCTGCAAGTCCTCTTCGCTGCACTCATGCGGGCTTTCCGGACTTCGTCGGGGCGTGGGATTTATGCGGAAATTAGAAATTTCTCGTTGAAAGTGGAAAAAAATTAAGAAATGAATTTTAATAGAAGAAGATTTGTATTTTTGGGGAAAGATAATTTGCTGGGAAAAGAATGTAGTTTTTGTTTCGTAGGTATAGTAAATCAGTATTAATTAAGAATAATGAAATATTTAGCGTTTTTATTTTTATTTATCCATTCTCATTTTTATGGTCAAAAGTTTGAATACAAAAAACATTTAAAATCTATAAAAAAAAATGAAGTTCCTAAAACTTCAAAAGAATGTAATATTAAAGATTCCACATTCATTGATCATGCTTTAAATAGAATAATAAAAAACAAAGACAAAATTTATATAACTGATAGGAATTTATTAAAAGTTATTCCTGTTATGGAATCTTCACCAACTTATTTAAAAATGAGCTATGAAAATATATCAATTGATATATTATTGACGAATTTTGACTCCTTGACAAATAAGGTCGTTAAAGATGAAAATGGAGATGTAATCTCAATCAATAATTTACAGCCTTATGGATGTACTTATTCTAAACCAACAAAAAAGCTAAAATCTATTACTGTCAATTTTGGAGATAAAAAAATTACTGTACCAGATTCAATATATGCTGATTTGTATGAGCCTATTTTAAACGACTCCTTGCTTCAATGTGAAAACTTACAAGCATATGTTTCGGCTAATGATCAATTTGTATATTTATACTTATACGGAGGAGAGGCAGCAGATACATATTTTACCAAACTCATAATAAATAAAAATGGTTCTACGACAAGATGGTTAGCTGATTATTATATTTTAAGCTGTTTTGGTGCTTTTAATGAAAAATTTATAGGTTGGTGATAAGAAATCAGTTTAATCCTTCACGTTTTTATAAAATACCCCTTGCATAAATGAATATAAAAGGAATTTGGGAAACTAAAAATAGATGCAATTTTATTTTACTAGGTATATCTTTCTTAAAGGTAAATAAAAAATTAATACTTTAATAAATATGAAATATTTTCTGATCATTTTAATTTTTATTGCTCTAATTCTTGGTTTAGAACTAAAAAGGCCATTAAAAGAGGACACAGAATCGGTAAATAGAATAGTTTCACTAAAAAATGGTTTAAAAGTTGATTTCATTACAAATTACGATTATCAATATTATATTAGCTTAAAACTAGAAAATGCTAATTATTCAAAACTTTATCCAATAAACTATAAAATAACAGTGAATGGAAAATCGGAAATTATTGAAGACACTTTCAGTTTGGGGAATAGTTCTTCAAATGTTGGCTACTTTTCATCTAAATCAGGGGATAATTGTGCTTTTGAAATTTTAGATATTCAAAATGAAATAGAAACAAAAAAAGCAAATTTGATTATTGATGAAAATGGAGGTGGACCTTCAGTTGGAATTGCCTGGGCAAAAGAATTTAGGCCATTAATAAAAAACTTATTCATAATAACACTTTTACTTGTTTTTTCACTTATGATTTTAGTGTTAGTAAAAACTTTTAATTCTAAAAAAATTAAATAAAAAATTTGAATATCATTTTTGAAATCATAAAGCATAAATGAAATTAAACTCTCCTGCTCTTGCGCAAACGAATATGAAAGGCATGTTGAGCGCTCTTTGAATAGGAAAAACAAAGCGAACGATAGCAAGCTCTTGTCTTGACAAATGAAAAGACGCTCAAAAAAGTTGAATAGCAGTTATAGCAAGTTAAAGCAGCCAAAAAAAAATATAATTTCAGCTTAAATAGCTCATTACAAGGTTCCGATTCCAAACTTTTAACTTTTAATTTTTAACTTTAAACCTTAAACTAACATTCGTTGTTAAAAAGTATTCAAAAACTATTTACTAAATCAATTTTATAATTACTATTTTTGCACTCAATTTGTAGTGAAGGTTAACTCAAATTAAATTATAAATTGAATCTTTAAAGCGCGTTATGCCAAAAAACAACTCCATTAAGTCAGTACTAATCATCGGTTCCGGCCCAATCGTCATCGGTCAAGCATGCGAATTCGACTACTCAGGATCTCAAGCAGCACGTTCTTTGCGTGAGGAAGGAATCGAAGTAACTTTAATCAACTCCAATCCGGCGACAATCATGACGGACAAAGTAGTTGCTGACAACATTTACCTCGAACCACTTGAACCAGAGTCGATTATCAAAATTTTGCAAAAACATAAAATCGATGCGGTTTTACCAACAATGGGTGGACAAACGGCTTTGAATCTTGCGATTGAATGTGATAACATGGGGATTTGGGAAGATTATGGAGTAGAAATCATTGGCGTGGACATTGCAGCAATTGAGATCACTGAAAATCGTGAGTCGTTCCGAAACTTGATGGAAGAAATTGGCATTCCGATGGCGCCACAAGCTACTGCGAAATCATTTTTGGAAGGTAAAGAAATTGCTCAAAAATTTGGTTTTCCTTTATGTATCCGTGCTTCGTTTACACTAGGTGGTGCTGGAGCGTCGATCGTTCACGACCCAAAAGAATTTGATGATTTATTAGATCGTGGTTTACAATTATCGCCCATTCATGAGGTAATGATTGACAAAGCGCTGTTAGGTTGGAAAGAATTTGAATTGGAATTATTGCGCGATGCAAATGATAACGTGGTAATTATCTGCTCGATTGAGAATTTTGACCCAATGGGAATTCATACGGGAGATTCAATTACGGTTGCTCCAGCGATGACTTTGTCCGACACAACTTTCCAAAAAATGCGTGACATGGCAATTCACATGATGCGATCAATCGGTAATTTTGCTGGTGGATGTAATGTTCAATTTGCTGTTTCACCAGATAACAACGAGGATATCATCGCGATTGAAATCAATCCACGTGTGTCTCGCTCGTCAGCTTTGGCTTCAAAAGCAACAGGTTATCCAATTGCAAAAATCGCTGCTAAATTGGCTATCGGATACCATTTGGATGAATTGAACAATCAAATTACAAAAACAACTTCTGCACTTTTCGAACCAACTTTGGATTACGTAATCGTAAAAATCCCACGTTGGAACTTCAATAAATTCCCAGGAACTGACCGAAAGTTAGGACTTCAAATGAAATCTGTGGGAGAGGTTATGGGGATTGGTCGTTCTTTCCAAGAAGCCTTACAAAAAGCTTGTCAATCTTTAGAAATTAATAGAAATGGTTTAGGTGCTGATGGAAAAGAATTGACGAATCAAGATGAAATTTTACACAGTTTGGAATTTGCTAGCTGGAATCGTTTGTTTCACATTTACGATGCTATTAAACTAGGAATTCCTTTTAAAAAGATAGTAGAAAAAACAAAAATCGACATTTGGTTCTTAAAACAAATCGAAGATTTAATTAAATTAGAACGTAAAATCGAAAAGTTTCATTTAGACAATATCCCGAAAGAATTATTGTTTGATGCGAAACAAAAAGGTTACGCCGATAGACAAATTGCTCATTTATTGCGTTGTCTGGAATCAGAAGTTTACAAAAAACGTCAAGAATTCAACATTCAACGCGTTTACAAAATGGTAGATACGTGTGCTGCTGAATTTGAAGCATTAACTCCTTATTACTATTCAACTTTTGAATACGAAAACGAGAGTGTTGTTACCGATAAGAAAAAAGTTGTTGTTTTAGGTTCTGGTCCAAATAGAATTGGTCAGGGAATTGAATTTGATTACTCTTGTGTTCACGGTGTTTTGGCAGCGAAAGAATGTGGCTACGAAACCATCATGATTAATTGCAATCCTGAAACGGTTTCTACAGATTTTGATACAGCTGATAAATTGTATTTTGAACCAGTTTTCTGGGAACACATTTACGACATTATCATGCACGAAAAGCCTAAAGGTGTAATTGTGCAATTGGGTGGTCAAACGGCTTTAAAGTTGGCAGAAAAACTTCAACGCTACGGAATTAAAATCATGGGAACAAGTTTTGATGCCTTGGATTTGGCTGAAGATCGTGGACGTTTTTCAAAGGTTTTAGAAGCAAACAACATTCCTTTCCCTAAATATGGAATCGTTCAAGATGCAGAACAAGCAATTGAGCTTTCAAGAGAATTAGGTTTCCCTTTATTGGTTCGTCCTTCGTATGTTTTGGGTGGACAAAAAATGAAAATCGTTATCAACGAAGAAGAATTGGAACACCACGTAGTTGATATCATCGGTGAAATGGGTGAAAACCAAATTTTATTAGATCATTTCTTAGGCGGAGCAATTGAAGCGGAAGCTGATGCGATTTGTGACGGAGAAGATGTTTACATTATTGGTGTTATGCAGCACATTGAACCAGCTGGTATTCACTCAGGTGATTCACACGCTTTACTTCCTCCTTACAATTTAGGTGATTTAGTTATGACTCAAATTGAAGACATCACGAAAAAAGTAGCTTTAGAATTGAAAACAGTTGGATTAATTAACATTCAATTTGCGATCAAAGACGACAAAGTATATGTAATTGAAGCGAATCCAAGAGCATCTCGTACCGTACCGTTTATTGCGAAAGCATATGACGAACCGTATGTAAATTATGCGACAAAAGTAATGTTGGGTCACTCGAAAGTGAAAGATTTTAAATTCAATCCTCGAAAAGGTGGATATGCGATTAAAATTCCTGTTTTCTCTTATGAAAAATTTCCTGATGTGAAAAAAGAATTGGGTCCAGAAATGAAATCTACTGGTGAAGGAATTCGTTTTATTAAAAACTTGAAAGATCCTTTCTTTACGAAGATATATAGCGAAAGAAACATGCACTTATCCAAGTAATATCATTTTTAGAATCTGATTTTTTCGTTGCTTTTAGTTGAAATTTTATCATTTACTGAAGTAAACTCAAAAATTTTCACTTTAAAAGCGCCTTAAACTCAGTTCCTAAAATTTGATATTAGAATTTAATACTAACGGTCTGATTTAATCGTTGCTTTGATTTAAAAACTTTTTATTTACCTGAGTAAACTCAAACTTTTTAAATACCAAAGCACCTCGAACTCAAAAATTAGAATTAGATATTAAATTTTATTGTTTGTAAACTCTGATTTTGTTGTTGATTTTATTTAGTAGAAATTTTATTATTTACTCAAGCAAACTCAAAAATTTTCACTTTAAAAGTGCCTAGAACTCAGTTCCTAAAATTTGATATTTGAATTCGTTTCTTAGGGTCTATTTTATACTTATTTTTCTTCTAATTCGTGAATAATTTCTAAGTTTATTATCTTTGTGGTCTTATGTCAATCCTTTTAAGTATTTCTGGACTTTTTAAAACTGTCTTAATTTTGATAGGAGTTTTTGTTGCGTTACGATTTTTGGGGCAAATGATGATTGCCAAACGTAATATTGCTGAACAAAATCAATTGAAAGCAAATCAAGCTAGAATTCGAAAAGAAAAGGAATTTGTAGAGAAAAATAAAGGAAAGATTTCTATTTCAAGAAAATCAAATCCACACGCAGAAGATGTGGATTACGAGGAAGTTTGAATAATATTTAGCATCTTAATTTTAAATAAAGCTACCCAAAAATAGTTGACTTCAATTTAAATTGGCTACATTTGAAAATGAAAAAGTAATTATAATGAATGTTTTAGTACATTTTCGGAATGACTTTTATAATTTTTTACACGTTTTTGGAAGGACTTTTATATTTTTCTGCACGTTTTTGGAATCACTTTTTGAAATTATTGCACATTTTCGGAAGCACTTTTTGTAATAATTGCACATTTTCGGAAGGACTTTTATATAAAAATGTACGTTTTCGAAATCACTTTTTAAAATTATTACACATTTTCGGAAGTACTTTCTTGAATGAACGCGCACTCAATTGGAAATATCCAACTTGCCAAGAAAAAAAATGTATATTTGTTTCATGAAAACAACACTCGTTATTGGCGCTAGCACAAATCCAAATCGTTATTCAAATATTGTGACCTTGCGTTTACGTCAAGATAAGCACGATGTCCTTTTATTTGGTCAAAAATCGGGTGAAATTGATGGAATTCCAATTGAAACGACATGGAATCCTGACTGGAACGTCGATACGATTACGCTCTATTTAGGTCCGCAAAATCAAAGTCCGTACTACGAAAAAATAATTGCTTTAAAACCAAAACGTGTTATTTTTAATCCAGGGACAGAAAACCAAGAATTTGAGTCCATGCTGAGTGACAATGGGATTGAATGTGAAATCGCTTGCACTTTAGTCTTATTATCTCTCGGTCAATATTAAAAATCTGTCTTCCATTATTAATGAAATATTCTTATTTTTGAACTATGAAAGCAAGTGTTTACAAAAAATATGGTTCTCCTGATGTGTTAAAAATTGAGGAGGTTTCAAAGCCAATTGTATTAGCAGATGAAATTTTGATAAAGGTAATTTGTTCAACCGTAAATAGAACTGATTGCGGTTTTCGAAGTGCTGAATATGTTATTTCCAGATTATTTAGCGGTTTATTTAAACCGAAAATGCAAGTTTTAGGGTCTGAATTTTCGGGAATAGTAGAAGAAATTGGTTCCGAAGTTACCCAATTCAAAGTTGGTGATCGGGTTTTTGGCTTCGATGATAAGAAATTTGGCGGACATGCGGAATACAAAACAATTGGTGAAAATAAATCTGTTGCTACCATTCCAGAAGGAATTGATTTTGAAGAAGCAGCCGCAATATTAGAAGGTTCACATTATGCTTTGTGTGATATTTTTGCTGCAAAAGTTCAAAAAGGACAAAAAGTATTGGTCAATGGATCAACAGGTGCAATTGGTTCATCAGCAGTGCAATTATTAAAACATCATTTTGGAGCTGAAGTAACTGCTGTATGCGGAACAGAAAACCAAGAGCTCGTAAAATCATTGGGTGCTGATTACGTAATAGATTTCACCAAAGAAAATTACACGAATACGACATTAAAGTATGATTTTGTCTTTGATGCAGTAGGAAAAAGTTCTTTTGGAGAAGCAAAAAAAGTTTTGAAAGAAAATGGAATTTACATTTCAACGGAATTAGGTAAAGGCGGTCAAAATGTTTATTTGGCGCTTTGGACACCTTTTTTCAGTAAGAAAAAATTGCTGTTTCCCCTTCCAACGATCAATAAAAAAGACACTTTATTTATAAAAAGTTTAGTGGAAACAAATCAATTTAGACCTCTAATTGACCGCAACTTCAATTTTACGCTCGATCAAATCATTGAGGCAACAAAATACGTGGAAACCGGTCAGAAAATTGGGAATGTGGTGCTTAAAATAGCATAATTTTCTTTTCTCTTTTTTTCTTGGCGCGTTTTCGGTCTCCAGGCAGTAGTAAACTCCGATTTTGTAAGCAAAGTTAGTTCGTGCGGTTTTTCCCAAGGTCAAAGCCACCAAACTTCTTTGCCTTTACAAAAGCGTTCGTTTAGCTACTTGCTTTTCGCCCGCGCGAACTCACTTTTAGAATCAATTTCTTTTCCTCAATTTCTCAATACTCAGCAAAATCACTTCGTTGGTTGCTGGAATTTTAAATTCTGGCTCAACTTCATGATTTCCAACAGCTGAAATTGCATCTTTGATTGCCAACCAAGTCGCTAATCCGTGCATAAATGGAGGTTCGGCAACTGCTTTACTCTTACGAATTGCATTTGGATTTGGAGCGTTTTGCAATAATTCTGTTCTGAAATCAATTGGAATATCCTGTACAGATGGAATTTTATACGTGTCCGGAGAATGATTTAATAAAACTCCTTTATCATTGCGTTTACATTCTTCGGTGGTACACCAACCAACTCCCTGTATATAGGCACCTTCAACCTGACCAATATCTAAACCAGGGTTAATTGAATCACCGCAATCGTGCAAAATATCTGTTCTCAAATTCTTATAAAACCCTGTCAAAGTATCGACTTCCACTTCACTAACGCACATTCCATA
The DNA here is from genome assembly GCA_044348665.1 of Crocinitomicaceae bacterium. Taxonomy (GTDB): domain Bacteria; phylum Bacteroidota; class Bacteroidia; order Flavobacteriales_D; family Crocinitomicaceae; genus M2408. Next base: position 8,529 of record JBIKSI010000063.1, on the reverse strand, counting down.
AGCATAATAATTAAATGGTTTTCCCCAACCTGCAATTTTATCCCAAGCAATATTTGGCGTGCGGTAAAAACCGTTGGAACTCAAACTAATTTGTGCGAAATAGGCTGAAGAGACAGCTTTATCGAATGTCATTTTCCGTTCTGGATTGGATTTATCAAAAATTTCATCGTTTTCAAAATGAATGTCTTCTATTTTTGAAGGATTACTTTCATTTTCCTTATTGAATTCACCAACGATAAATCCAGCTAGATTGGCTTTAATTTTATCTACAGCAACTTTTACAGCCATTCCATTCAAATCCGTTCCTGCAGAAGCAGCAGTTGCAGAAGTATTTGGAACTTTGGAAGTATTTGTTGCATTTACTTTTATTTTACTCAAGCTAATTCCAAATTCTAATGCCGCAATTTGACTAATTTTTGTGTTTAAACCTTGTCCCATTTCTGTTCCTCCATGATTCACCAAAACCGTTCCATCCGTATATACATGCACCAATGAACCCGCTTGATTTAAGAAGGTTGTTGTAAATGAAATTCCAAATTTTACAGGAGTCATCGCGATTCCACGTTTGTAGAATTCGTTTTCAGTATTAAATTTAGCAACTTCGTCTTTTCTCGTTTTGTAATCAGAACTTTTCATCAATTGCTCGTAAATCGTATGAATTCGATTCAATTCAACTTCTTGACCGTAATGTGTAACATTCTTAGAATCAATGCTATAAAAATTTATTTTTCGGACTTCAGCAGGATCTTTCTTTAAGAATCGAGCAATTCGATCTAACATACTTTCAATTCCAGCAACTCCTTGCGGACCACCAAAACCTCTATAAGCCGTATTTGAAGGTAAATTCGTTTTGTAGGCCTTTCCTTTCACTAAAATATTAGGAATAAAGTAGCAATTATCTGCGTGCAACATTGCTCTTTCCAAAATAGCAAAACTCAAATCAGTAGCGTAGCCACCGTCCGCATTTTGCGTGACATTTAATGCGGAAATTTTACCTGATTCATCAAATCCGACTTCGTAGTCAATCAAATATGGATGACGTTTTCCTGTCATTATTTGGTCATCATCTCTAAAAAGTCTTAATTTTACTGGTCTTTTAGTTTTGTTCGCCAACAAAGCACTCCAAGCAGCGAGCCAGTTTGCTTGTGTTTCTTTTCCACCGAAAGCACCACCCATTCTACGAATTTCAACAACGACTTCATTTTTTGGAATCCCTAATACTTCACAAATAATTGCTTGTGTTTCAGAAGGATGCTGTGTGGAACTGTATGCCGTAATTTCATTTCCTTCTCCAGGAACGCACAAACAAATATGCGTTTCCAAGTACCAATGTTCTTGTGCTCCCGTTTCAAGTTCTCCTTTCAAAATGTGTTTCGAAGCCTTAAATCCTTCTTCCAAATTTCCACGTTGCATGGTTCTAGCTGGACCAAGCAAAGAATTTTTAGCAATTGCATCTTTTAGATTTAATATCGCTGGCAATTCCTCGTATTCAATTTCAATTAATCGTTCCGCTTCGATGGCAATTTCTTCGGATTCAGCAGCAATCAATAAAATCGCTTGACCAATACATTCCACCAAATCAATGGCTAAGCAAGGTTCATCATGAACCACTGGCCCCATTTGATTTTCACCAGGAATATCTTTGTAAGTAAGAATTGCATGCACACCTTTGAGCGCCTCAGCCTTCGAATAATCAATAGATTTTATTTTTGCGTGAGCGACTTTGCTGTAAACAACTTTTCCATGCAACAATTGTGAGTTGATTTGCATATCATCAATGTAAATTGATTCGCCACTAACATGTTTGTGAGCACTATCGTGATTAACAGATATCATTTTAATTTTTTATTAAGTTTAAAATTAATTTTATCATTAAATCTTTGTCATTGGGGTCACTTTGAGCAACAAGCAAAGCTAATACCACCAAAGCATTATCGTTTATTTTGACTTCACCATTATTTTTAAATTGGTGTTTATTTTTTTCCAAAAACCATACAAACATAAAGGCTCCAATTCGTTTGTTCCCATCACTAAAGGGGTGATTTTTGATAATAAAGTAGAGCAAATGCGCCGCTTGTTCCTCAATACTTTGATATAGGTAATACCCGTCAAAACTTTGAATTATATTCCCTAAAATGCCCTTAAAACTTTCATCTTTTTGATTACCAAATAAATTTGTTGCTTCCTTTTTGATAATAAGTTCTTCTTTTAACCTTAAAATCGCTGAATCAGCTTCTTCATATTTAATTTCGTAAGTTATATGTTCATTTAAATTATTAGAATCTAGATTGTTGCTATCAAATTGATTCAATAAAACAAAACTTTGAGTATAATTTTGAATTATTTCCAATAATCCTTTAGCTTCTGATAACAGTAAATTTTCATTATGTAGATTATCACTTATAAAATTTATTGTGTTTTTTAATTCTTCTAATCGTTTAAAATTAATAGCTTGACCTTTAATTAAGTAATCCTTTAATCTTTGAGTTGCCCATTGCCTGAATTGTGTTCCTTGTTTTGATTTAACTCTATATCCAACTGAAATAATTACATCTAGGTTGTAAATTTTTATTGGTTTATCCGAATTTGGAATATGCAAAAAATGCATATTGCTTTCTTTCGCTAATTCTTCTTCGAAAATGTTTTTTATGTGTCTAGAAATAACCGATTGATCTCTTTGAAATAAAATCGATAATTCGTCTTGACTTAACCAAACAGTTTCATTATCAAATTTTACTTCAATTTCAATTTCATTGTCAACAGATTTATATATTTGAATTTCACTCATTATTCAAAAAATCAAATTTGATTTTCGCTCCAAAATTTCATTAATAGATTTTTTGAGGCAAGTGTTCGGAATTCTGCTCCTGAACGCGCATCAGATAATGGCGTAAATTCATTTCCAATTATTTCCATTGCTTCTTCTATGAAAACTCGATCCCAAGTTTTTCCAATTAAATAATTTTCAGCTTTGATCACACGTTTCGTAACTGCAGCCATTCCACCGTAAACAATTTTTATATCTTCGATGATATTACCATTCAACAATAAATTAAATGCCGCACTTAAGGTTGAAATATCCAAATCCTTTCGTTTAGAAACTTTGTAAAATTTGATAATTGCCTTTGGATTTGGTTTCGGAACAATGATTGTCGTTATTAATTCATTTGGTTTTTTAGCGGTTTGTCTGTAACTCAAGATATAATCATTCATGTTTACCAAACGATCTGATTTTGAATCTTGTAATTTGATATCGGCATTGTATGCAAACAACAATGGAAGCGTATCGCTAATTGGTGAACTTGAACCAATATTTCCACCTATAGTTCCCATTTCACGGATTTGTTTTGAGCCAAAAACAGCCAACAATTCGAATAATGGTGGCAATTCTGTTTCTGAAACACGTTTTACATCTTCTAAGGACATTCCTGCTCCAAATTTTACGATGTAATCTGAAACCACACACTTTTTCATTTCTTGAATGTGCGATAAATCAATAATTTCGGGCAAAAGTTCGTGTCTTTTCGTCACTCGCAAAGCAACATCTGTTGAACCAGTAATTACAATTGCCTCAGGATGTTTTTCCTTTAATAATAAAGCTTCTTGCTTCGTTTTCGGCTGAAAATACAATTGATTTTCAGTTTTTATTTCTTTCGATTCAGCAGCATCTTTTATTTCTTTCAACAAAGAAATTACATGTTCTTCGTTATTTGAAAAATGATCTTTTCCATCTGAATTACACGATTCGATTGTGGCTTCAATAATAGGCTTGTAACCCGTGCAACGACATAAATTTCCTGTTAATGCATCTTCAACAACTTCTTTGGAAGGAGAATTTTCGTTTTTGTATAAGGAAAACATAGACATAACAATTCCTGGAGTACAAAAACCGCATTGACTACCGTTTGCCTTATAAAGCGCATCTTGAACGGGATGTAATAAATCGTCAGCTGATTTTAAATTTTCTACTGTAATTAGTTGTTTCCCCTCTAACATGGGAAGAAATACCAAACAAGAACCTATTGCTTTGTAATTCAGTTCATTACCTTGGTTTAATTCAACCAAAACAACTGTGCATGCGCCACAATCACCTTCGGCACAACCTTCTTTTACACCTTTGTGACAAGGATTCTGTCTTAAATAATTTAATACTGTATGCGTTGGTTTATGTTCATGACCAAATTCAATGGTTTCGATTTTATTATCAAGTACAAATGAAATTTTGTTTTGCATAAAAAAGTAATTTTAGATGTTGAAAATAAGAAAAAACTTTCAATAAAATCTAAAAAACACTAATTTTCTGTTGAATTTCTTAACTCAATCAATTTAGCAAGGATACTTATTGCAATTTCCTGAGGAGTTTTTGCAGAAATATCAATTCCGATTGGCATATCCACTTTTGAAATTTCATTTTCGTCTAAAAGTTCAGAGGATAATAGCATTTTTTTTGCCACTTCAACTTTTCGTTGACTTCCAATCATTCCAATATATGCGGGATTTCTTTTAGAACATAAAGCAAGGATTTCGCGATCAAAAGCATGGTCATGTGTTACAATTACCACATAAGTATTGGAGTCAAAAGTTGACTTTTCTATCGCACTTACATGATTTTCGATCATGCAGTTGATTTCGGTACCAATGTTTTCAAAAAGTTCAATTCTTTCATCGATTAAGCTTACCTTAAAATCTAGTTCGTAAGCAAAACGTGCAAGTGAATTTCCAATGTGTCCAGCTCCAAAAATGAGTAACTTTTTTTTATTCATAATAGGTTCTAAAAATAATTCAACTGTTCCTCCACAACACATTTCAAGTTCTTTTACCAAATTATGAGAAACAATTACTGGTAAATTAGTTTCAAGAACCTTTAATGCTTCTTCGATTACTTTTTTCTCAAGTGCTCCACCTCCAATTGTGCCAAAAATGGAAGCATTTTCAAAAACAATCATCTTAGCACCTACTTTCCGAGGACTCGAGCCTTTCGTAGCAATAATTGTACATAAAACAGCCTTTTGATTGCCGTTTTCAATTATTACTATTTGTTCGTAAATGGAATTCAAGTTTTAAATTTGTAATGATTATTTACAAAAATAAAAAAAAGCCAACAATAAATGCTGGCTTCAAATTTATTTAAACTACAGTTTTGTATTCTTAATTTCCTTTTGCTGGAGTTACAGGCTTTTGTTGCCCCTGCCCTTGCTCTGTTGGATTTTGCTCTGGTAATTTAGGACTTTCAGGAGTTTTCATTACAGTTAACACAATACTTGCAGCAGCGATAATTCCAGCTAAAGACCAAGTAGCTTTCTCAACAAAGTCATTTGTTTTTTGTACACCACCTAACTGATGAGCCGCACCGAAATCAGAAGAAAGACCTCCACCTTTTGGGTTTTGAATAAATACGATGAATACTAGAAAAATACTAGCTAAGATAATTACGATTGATAATAAAGTTGTCATTTATGAGTTTATTTTTTTATTTAGTTCTTCTATTTTTTTTGCAAAGTAAAGCTTTTTTTCTGGTATTGTCAAGCATAATTGTTCAAAAGCTTTAATTGCTTTAGGAAAATTACCTTGAAGAGCAAAAATATTGGCTAAAGTTTCGGAATAAATCAACTTATCTTCATCAACACTTTCCTTTGCTTTCTTGGGCGCAGAGAAGAATTCAGCTTTCGGCTTTCCAATTTTTACCTCATTTTGAATAAAATTATTAATTAACTGTTCTTTTACAATTTCTTTTTCAATTTCGGGTTCTTTTTCCGTTTTTTCGTTCTGTTTTGATAAAGAATTAATGTGCAACCAAGAAGAAAAAGATCGATTTTCATTCAAATCAATTTTTTCTTTTGCTTCATTCCTTTGAGAAGAGATATTTTCAACTTCTATTTTTGCATCATTAACTTTCTCTTCTAGCTCTAAGGAATAAGAAGAAGCGATGATGTGTGACAAAATTTCTTTTTCCAAAGCAGTTGAATCTTCATTAGGGAATTCTTCCACTTCATTTTCAGGGATGTTGACCTCAAGGTTTTCCTGACTTCCCTCCCCTTCACTTTCAAATTCAATTATTTCCTCATTTTTTGCTAAAATTTCAACTTCAGGAGTAACAATTTCTGGAAGGATTTCAATAATTTCATTCTCTTTTGTTTCTTTAGTGATCTCTACAATAGTTTCATCTTCAAGTACTTCTGAAACGAAATTTTCAGCAGGGTTTGCATCCTCCGCAGGAATTGAAACATCATTTGAAAGATGAATCAAATCAAAAAGTTTTGCTCGATCAGTAATTCGGAATGCATATTTTTTTAATTCTTCCTCAAAATGAATGTTATTTTGGAGCGACAAAGATTTCAAATAAAGAATTGGAAACACTTGAGCATAAGGATATTTTTCACTCAAATCTTTCAACAAAGAAGAATCAGTAGAATTCAACAATTCTATGTTATTCATTGAGTTATAAAGAGCGTCGATATTCATTTTACCAATTTGAAAGCAATTTATTAATTACATCCTGAACAATTTGTTTGTTAATTTCCTCGATTAATGTAGCTTCCACGGCTGAAAAGTCAGAATTACTATCGTAGTCAAAAAATCTGGTACTTGTTAACTTCATTTCTTCTTCTTTTGGAGATTTTACAAATATACTAAAATTAGCTGAAATTGTCAATCTGTTCTTGGCGGCAACATCGCCTTCTTGCAAGGCAATTGGTGTAATCGCGTAATTTGTAATCATTCCTTCAATCTGCACTTCTCCTGAATTTGGCGAGGTGTTTAACTTTAACTTTGTGTTGTTTTGAATTCCATCTTTTACCGCTTCCGAGAGCACTGTGGAATAACTCAATGGAGCATTTGCCGCATTATTATCTAATGTTTTTACAGAAAAAAACTTCCATTCTTCAGGCATAGAACCTTTATCGGAAAAGGAAATACTCGTTGGCCAACAAGAAGATAAGAGTCCCAAAACCAACAATAAAACAAGAGTGTTTTTCATTAATTTGGCAAATTAAATTCTTTTATTTTTCGGTACAAGGTTCTTTCTGAAATTCCAAGTTCCTCTGCGGCATATTTTCGTTTTCCACGGTGTTTTTCGAGTGCCTTTTGAATTAATTCGCGTTCTCTATCTTCCAAGGATAATGACTCTTCCACTTCCTCATGTTCTTGGAAATCATGAATAAAATTGTCCTCTGTATGATGAAATTCGTCATTGGAAGCAGTTACTGAAGGAAGTAAGTTCGTTTTCTCTACAATTGGTGCAGAAATATCGCTGTAAACACGATTCATCATCGCCGCTTGATCGGAATTCAATTTAAATTCTCCTCCATTTTTAATCAATTCTGCTACTAATTTCTTCAAGTCGGTTAAATCACTTTTCATGTCAAAAAGAAATTTATACATTAATTCTCTTTCTGAAAAATTATCGCTATCACTCGCTTTGATTAAGCTACTCGAAACATCTTGTTTGGCAGGTAAATAAGAATTTAATAGCAGTCCATCAATTTCTCGTTTACTTTCAATAACTGAGATTTGCTCAACAAGATTCTTCAATTGACGAATGTTTCCAGGCCAAGAATAATTTTCTAAAATATGAACAGCGTCATCTGTCAACTTGATAACAGGCATTCTGTATTTATCAGCAAAATCACTTGCAAATTTTCTAAAAAGTAAATGTATATCATCTTTTCTTTGTCTCAGAGCTGGAAGTGAAATTGGAACTGTACTCAATCGATACAATAAATCTTCTCTAAATTTCCCACTTTGAATGGCCTTAAACATATTTTCGTTCGTTGCAGCAACAACACGTACATTGGTTTTTATCACCTTGGAAGAACCAACCTTAATAAATTCACCTGTTTCTAAAACACGAAGCAACCTGACCTGTGTTTGCATGGGTAATTCTGCCACCTCATCCAAAAAAATCGTTCCGCCATCTGCCACTTGAAAATAACCATCTCTGCCACCAACAGCTCCAGTAAATGAACCTTTTTCATGTCCAAAAAGTTCAGAATCAATGGTGCCTTCGGGAATAGCACCACAGTTTACAGCTATGTATTCCTTGTGTTTCCTGGCACTTAATTGATGAATGACTTGCGGAATAATTTCCTTACCAGTACCGCTTTCACCCGTTACGAGTACAGAAATATCTGTCGGTGCAACTTGTGCAGCAACTTCTAAAGCTCTGTTTAATTGGGGTGAATTTCCAATGATTCCAAAGCGTTGTTTTATTTGAATAATGTTCATTTTGCTTAGGGTATTATATATTTTTTAACACGAGGGCACGAAGAAGACACGAAGATCACGAAGAGTTGTTATGTTGTAAACAATGTTCATTTTGCTTAGGGTATTATATTTTTTTTAACACGAAGGCACGAAGGAGACACGAAGATCACGAAGAGTTGTTATGTGGTAAACAATGTTCATTTTGCTTAGGGTATTATATATTTTTTAACACGAGGGCACGAAGAAGACACGAAGATCACGAAGAGTTGTTATGTGGTAAACAATGTTCATTTTGCTTAGGGTATTATATTTTTTTTAACACGAAGG
>JBIKSI010000180.1:0-5776 GCA_044348665.1 Crocinitomicaceae bacterium | reverse complement strand
TCAAGAACATTAGGCAGGTTAATCGACACGTTTTCAATAGTTTGTCGATTGTAAGAATCATTTTTTTTATCCGTCTAATTACTAAGCGGAATTTTTATAAATTTGTAACTATGATTGTCAGGACGAAGATAAGCAAAAGATATCCGTCAATTGCAAGTCTTCGTCTTTTTTTAAATTTTCAATGTTGACAAAGTAGGAATAGCTTCAAAAATAAAATCAAAAATGTCACCACAACCAGTTGAAGGTGCTTTGAGTTTAATTTGGATTGTAATTTTGGTTTTACTTATTCTTTGGGCTTTAGGCTTACTTGCAGGAGGTTGGGGATTAGGAGGATTAATCAATATTCTTTTAGTTATTGCCTTGATTTTATTGATTTTATGGTTGCTTAGAATTATCTAACAACTGTCAACAAAAATCCAGCCACGGCTTTCATAAGCTTGCATTATATAAAATGTAAATAAATGAAAGTCGTGGCTTTTTTGTGCTTGGTAATTTACTCCGTACCAATAAACTTCCACAAAAAATTGTTTTTTTTTATCACACAACATTTCCTGTTTTTTCTGTAACAAACATGCTGTTTAAAAGAGTGAAATTTGTACTCAGAAAGTCAGTGTTTAAACTAAGCAATCGACTGAAAATAAAATAATTATCATGAAAAAACCACTTTTAAGTTTGGTGTTAGCAAGTTTCCTAATTGGAACTTCAGTAACAAGTTGTAGCTCTTCAGAAGAGAAAATTGAAAATGCAGAAGAAAATGTTGACGATGCAAAAGAAGATCTAGAAGAAGCTAAAGAGGATTACCTACAAGACGTTGAAGAATACAAAAAGGAATCTTCAGAAAAAATTGAGGCAAACCAAAAAAGTATCGACGATTTCAAAACCCGAATTGATTCTCAAAAAAAGGAAGCCAAAGCGGAATATTTGAAAAAGATCGATGAATTGGAAAGACAAAATACAGACATAAAAAAGGAAATTGACAATTACCAAGCTGAAGGAAAAGAACATTGGACAACGTACAAAGAAAATTTCAATAGAAACCTTCAATCCTTAGCACAGGCAATTGTTGATTTTAATCTTAAATATTAATTCTCAAGATGAAAAATACTTTAAAAATTGTAGCTTTGAGTGCCGTTTTTGCATTCAATGTTCAAGCGCAAGAGGGCAAGGAATTTGGTGAAGAATTAACTTTCGGAATCAAAGCTGGAGCTAACTTTTCCAATGTTTACGATACCAAAGGAGAAGATTTTCGTGCCGATGGAAAACTAGGTTTAGCAGCCGGTGCATTTTTCGCTATTCCTTTAGGAAAAACAATCGGTGTTTAAGCAGAAGTTTTATTCTCCCAAAAGGGATTCAAAGCAGAAGGAACAATCTTAGGAAGTCCGTATAAATTTACGCGAACTACAAATTACATTGACATTCCTCTTTTATTTGTTTTGAAGCCTGTTAAATTTGTGTCCATTCTCGCTGGACCACAGTTTTCTTACCTATTAAAACAAAAAGATGTTTTTGAAAACGCATATTCAACCATTGAGCAAGAACAAGAATTTGAAAACGAAGAAATTCGCAAAAACATGCTTGGTTTTGTTGGTGGAATCGATATAAATATTAATCAATTTGTAATTGGAACTCGTGTCTCTTGGGATTTAACTAAAAACGCTGGCGATGGCACTTCAACAACTCCACGATACAGAAACATGTTAGTTCAAGGCACTATTGCTTACCGTTTTTAATTCTATCTTTCATGTCAACTACTAAAGCACTTTTTAAAATTGGAGACATTGTTTTAGAGCAAAAAAATCCATACTTAAAACTTAAAATTGAGAAAATCGAACGAAAAAAGTTCCATTGCTCCGTTTTAGAAGAAAAAGATCACGATGAAAAAATCTTCCACGAGGATGAACTAATTCTTGACGATAGTATTGCAGTTCAATAAAAATAAAAAAGTCGGTTTTAGTAGAACCGACTTTTTTGTTAATGTAAGATTGCATTCTTATACAATCACTCCCCTTCCACTTCCTCGATTTCTTCTGGAATCAAGTCGTAAATTTCTTTCCAAACTTGATCTAATTTTGTTTTTTCCATTGCTTCCACGACAAAATTATTAAAACTCTTTTTTGTTGGAACCGAACTGTAAAGGGAATAAGTTTCATAATCAAAAGGTGTTTCCATTTGTGTGAAAAATGGCAATCGGTAACTCACAAAAGGTTTGTCTTCATCCGCTTCAGATTCATAAGCTGCTTCAAATTGATCTTTAGATAATTGCTTTAATGAAACATGGTAAACATTTAATTCATCCATGCTTCCATTTGCCCAAATTCCATAAAATGAAATGGTGATTTTGTCGTCTTTTCTATGATAATAACAATGAATCGTTTTGGAAATTTTTCCATCTTGGTATTTTGACATCGAAGCAAACTTTTCACCTACAATGTTAAGTTTATTCCCATCTCTGAATGAAATAACTTCTTGAGCTGAAAGCATCTTTAGCCCAAATACAAATAAAATAATAAGAATGTTTTTCATGTGTTTTTTTTTGTAAAAGTATATTATTCAAATAATGAAATTCTATGCAATTTGTAAATTTATCTTTTCAAGGCATGAAACACATTTTTCGGTTTAGATGGAATCCAATTTAGCGATTTCCAAACTTTTAAACCCAAAGAATGTTTAACTAATAAATATCTCCATCATTATGAAAAAAACAATAACTCTATTTCTTTGCATCCTGCTTACTTTGTTTATTGGCGGACTAGGCGGAATTGCAACCGCAAGTGGCGTAAATGACTGGTACACAGAGATTCAAAAGCCAAGTTTCAACCCTCCAAATTACTTATTTGGTCCCGTCTGGACAGCTTTGTATTTACTGATGGGAATATCTCTTTATATGATTTTACAAGCACCAAAAAGTAAGATCAAAACAAAAGCAATATGGATATTCGCAATTCAATTAAGTTTAAATTTTGCTTGGAGTTTTTTGTTTTTTAAATTTCACCTGCTTGGTCTTGCATTCATCGAAATCATTTTGATTTGGATGAGTATTTTAACAATGATCATTATATTCTCAAAAATCAATAAAACGGCTGCTTATTTGCAAATACCTTATTTAATATGGGTGAGTTTTGCAAGTGTTCTCAATGGAACAATCTGGTTTTTAAATAGTTGATAAAAGATAAAATGATGTTTCAAGATTAGTTCATACGATAAAATAAATTTTAAAAATAAACATAAGATTATATATGATGATTATACGCTTCTTTCCAGATTAAACTCTATTTTATTAACCATTTGTTTCATGACTCCAGAGGAGTCAAATGTCTTAACGGCGGACGATAGTCCGTCGTCAATAAGAATATGTGAGTAGTTTTGGCATGTGTTTTTGATTAAAACCATGCCAAAACTAACCTTTAAGGGAAATTACGGATATAATTATGTTTTATTAATTTAACAACTCTTGCAATATGAAACGTTCAATTCTGTGGTTTAAAACCGATTTACGACTCCATGATAATGAAACACTTGTGAAAGCTCTTTCAAAAAGTGATGTAGTAGTTCCTGTCTATTGTTTTGATGATTCTCATTTTACTGATTCTGAATTTGGATTTAAAAAAACTGGCGCCTTTCGAGCGAAATTTTTATTAGAATCGCTCCAAAATTTGGATGACAATTTACGCAAAATTGGTTCTGGCTTGCTTATTCTTAGAGGAAATCCAGAAATTGAAATTCCTAAGATTGCAAGTGAGTATGCATGTTCGAAGGTTTTTTCCAAAAAAGAAGTTGGAACCGAAGAAAAAAACACCGAAAAATTAGTACAAGAAGCATTGTGGAAACAGAAATGTGAACTTGAAACCTTTAGCACAAGTACTTTGTACCATGCAAGTGACTTACCTTTTTCCATAAAAGATATTCCAGATGTTTTTACTGTTTTTCGCAAAAAAGTAGAAAAAGAATCCACAATAAGAGTGATTTTTGAAAGTCCAAAATTTATCACTTCCCCCCAACATTCCTAAAATAAATTTGCCAAGCCTTGAAAGCTTAGGATTAAATGAAATTAAACTTGATAAAAGGTCTGTATTGGAATTTAAAGGAGGAGAAGAGCAGGCCTTAAAAAGGCTTCATTATTACTTCCAAGAAACAAAACTTGTTTTGAACTACAAAAACACAAGAAATGAACTTATTGGAGGTGATTATTCTTCAAAATTTTCTCCCTATTTAGCTTTTGGTTGCATTTCCCCAAGAAAAATCTATCATGAACTAAAGATTTTTGAAGGGAATAATGTAGCAAACGAGTCAACATACTGGCTTATTTTTGAGTTACTATGGCGAGACTATTTTCGTTTTCTGATGAAAAAACACCAAAACAAATTCTTTTTATCGAATGGACTTAAAACTGGACATACTACAAATGCAAAAATTGATCATAAAAAAATCCAACAATGGATTAATGGGGAAACAGGAATTGATTTTATTGATGCAAACATGCTCGAACTAAAATTGACTGGTTTTATGAGTAATCGCGGTAGACAAAATGTTGCAAGTTATTTTTGCCATGATTTAAACTTAGATTGGCGCTTTGGAGCAGCCTATTTTGAGCAACAGTTAATTGACTACGATGTATGCAGTAATTGGGGAAATTGGGCGTATTTGGCAGGAGTAGGAAACGACCCTAGAGAAAAAAGAATTTTTAATATTGAAAAACAAAGTAAAGATTACGATCCAAAATTCAGCTACAGAAAATTGTGGTTAGTAGAAAAAAAATAATAATTTGTCAAAAATGTATTTTAATGGAATTAATGTCGTAGCTTTGTAGAATATTATAATAAATAAAAGATGAATAAAGGAACAGTAAAGTTCTTCAACGAAGCTAAAGGATTTGGTTTCATCAGTGAAGAAGGAACAAGTAAAGACCATTTTGTACACATTTCTGGTTTAATTGACGAAATCCGTGAGGGTGACACAGTTGAGTTTGAATTACAAGACGGTAAAAAAGGATTAAACGCAGTAAACGTAAAAGTTATCTAATATATTTAATTTTTTTCCTAAAGCCAAGCAGCAATGTTTGGCTTTTTTTTGTTCCTATTTTTTGAAAAATAATATTGTCTATTTAAGTTTAGGCACTAAAAAATTCCTACTTTTGTTAAAATAAACCTTAACCATGAAAAATAAAATAATAGTTGCTTCCATTCTAATTTCGGTATTTTGCTTTGGATTTGTTTCAAATTCAATATTAAATCCAAGTAAACAGATTGTAATTAAGCCAATAAAAAGCAAAAAAGCTCCCAGTAATCCACTAAAGTTAGGAGCATTTTCGATGAGTTTAAGTGTGAAAAATCTTGAAAAATCAAAAGAATTTTACGAAAAATTGGGATTCACTTCATTCGGTGGTGATGTCAAAAACAATTATTTAATCATGAAAAATGGAAATGCCTTAATTGGTCTTTTTCAAGGAATGTTTGAAGGAAATATTTTAACCTTTAATCCTGGTTGGGATGAGAATGCCAAAATGTCAAAAAATTTGATGATATTCGCAAAATTCAACAAAATTTGAAGGAAAATGGAATAGTATTGACAAGTGAAACAGACGAAAAAACAAAAGGTCCAGCAAGTTTAACGCTTACTGACCCAGATGGAAATGCAATTTTATTGGATCAACACAGGTAGTTTTAGTTTATATTTCGAAACACTACTAACCGACTAAAATATTTTAATGAAAAGGGCTAATTTTTGAAGTTAGCCCTTTTTTTCGTACTTTTTCAATCGGCAAAAAGAAAAAAGTATG
>JBIKSI010000179.1:0-5813 GCA_044348665.1 Crocinitomicaceae bacterium | reverse complement strand
CCTGTTCAAGTTACATTCACAGGGCCATTCGTAGGGAATATAACTGAGGTGATTTATGCCGGTTTCAATTCAGCACAAAACAACAATAATTGTGGTCAAGGAAATTTTTCGACAAGTATAAGTGGTGTAGCAGCAGGTCTCATAAGCATTAATCCACCACAAAACCCACCATCGGTTGGATACACACCTGCACATGGAAATGGAGCTGGACCATGGGGTGGAGTAATGATTGGTACTTCTGGTCAATGCGATACACTGAACAGTGCTGGCGGCGGCAATACACCTGATGAGATAGTTTATTATTTTGAAAATCAAACCGGTGCACAATTGTATTTCCATCATACTCAGTATAATTGCTATTTAAATAACACTTTCAATATTTCAGATGGTGGAACTTGTTGCATTGAACCACCTGGTACAAATCCCACAAACATTTGCGACGTAAATGGAAACATGGTACTTTATTCTAATTATGAAGGGGGTATTTTAAACATTAACGTTGATCAAAATATTCCTAATTTAAAAATTGGAATTTGCTCTTACGAAGCAACAGAAGTAAATTTTTCAGGACCCTTCGTTGGCAACATTACCGAAGTAATCTATGCTGGTTTCAATGGCCAAAATAACACCAATTGTGGTTCAAATATCGCTACAACAGCAATTAATGGAGTTGCACCTGGAATTGTGACTATTTATTCAGGAAGTTCTGGTTCACCAGCTATTGCAAACTATTTGGGCGAAGCACTTGGTCCTGGCCTACCTCCACTTGTTAATTGTATGGTTGGCGCGGATGGAAATTGCTCAGGCTCAAATGTCGGCGGAGGAAACTCTTCTCCTCAGATAGTTCAGTTTTTTCTTGCTGAGTTTGGATTTGGTACAACTTTATTTTCACATACAACAAATTACTCTTGTTTTTCAGGCACATATTCAATCAGTAATGGAGGTAATTGTTGTTTGTCTGCACCAAACACAGCACCTAATCCAATTTATACAGGAGGCTCTTCTTATGATTTTATTCCTGATTCCTATGATTTATGTAATGGACCTTTAAGCTTAGACTTGTCTTCTTATCCCGTGCTCTTTCAACCACCCATTTATCCAGGATATGTTTGGAGCAATGGAGCAACTGGACCAATCGTCACTTTAAATACTCCTGGTATTTATTCCTTTACCGTAGGCGATTATTGTCATTCAGACCCAAGCACCTACTTAACAGATACAATTGAAATTTTGGCATGTAATCCTTGTACGAATCAGATTTCTTCAACTATCCTTAATTTACAAAATGTTAGTTGTTTTGGCGAAAGCAATGGATCTTGTACAATAGAAGCTGGAGGTGGAAACGGACCTTACAATTATACGTGGTCTCCCGGTAATTTAACAGGGCCAATTCAAAATAATTTAGCAAGTGGAACCTATATCGTATCAATTACAGATGCTGACAATTGTAGTTTAACCGATACAATTATCATATCCGAACCAGCAATCCCTCTTTCGGGAATTATTAGTAAAATAGATGCCGATTGTCTCGATACTAATGGTTCGGCCTCCATAACTGCATCTGGTGGAACTTCACCCTACTCCTATTTTTGGACTCCATCTGGAAGTTCTGCTGCTACCATTTCAAATCTTTCAGGTGGATTATATTCTGTAACACTAACTGATCAAAATGGATGCTCATTTGATACCTCAATTACAATTGAAACAACAAACTCAATCTCTGTAAATTTTTCTTTATCTGACAAGCTTTTAAGTTGGTTGGAACCAACAGTGACTGTTTTGGCCAATTCAGATAGTCAAATTGTAAATTGGGATTGGACAAGTGACGGCGCGATTTCTATTCTCAGTCAAAATGAGTCTGCCGTTATAACATATCCAATTGGCACTGCAGCTACTTATATTATTAATCTACTTGTTACCTCAGATAATGGTTGTCAAGGTTCCATTTCATTGCCGATAATCATTGAACCAGAGATTTTAATTTACATCCCTAACACCTTCACACCTGACAATAATGAGCTGAATCAAACATTTGACATTTTCATAAGTGGAATTGATTTAGTTAGCTATAATCTAAAAATTTTTAATCGCTGGGGCGAGATTATTTGGGAATCTTTTGATGTTAACACATCGTGGGATGGTACTTATAATGGTTTACTGGTACCTTTCGGCACATATAATTGGCAATTGACTTACAGAGAAGTAAGTGGAGGTGAGAATATAGTAAAAACAGGTAGTGTAAATGTTGTGAAATAACTTGGCGTTGCCTCCTAAAATATACAACATAATACTTTTATACTCGCTTAAGTGGATTTGCAAGTCTGCTAGTTATATTTGTTCTTCGATTAACACGAATTAACTTCAAAAAGAAGGATATGATTATTTTCGCTGACCAATCAATAACAAGTAAATTCCGCAAGTACTTAAGTTTATAGCAAGTTTTATAAAGAATCTAGACTAAATCATTTAATTCTCACATTTTGAAAAAGTAAAAAACTATATGTAACTTTGTTAATGCTTATGGAAAATTTGAGAAATGTAATGCGGCAAATGATTTCAATTTCTGATGAAGAATTGGATCAATTTGAAAGTCAATGTTTCATCAAAAAAATTCGAAAAAATGAGTTCGTTTCTGAGCCAAACATTATTCCAAGCGAAATTTTTTTCATCAACAAAGGGATAATTCGCGTTTTAATATGCGATTTCGAAGGAAATGAACACACAATCCATTTTGCATTAGAAAATCAATTTATTGCTGATTATTCTAATTTCATTTTACAACAAAACTCATTTTATTACTTACAAGCACTGGAAGCAACTGAAGTTGTAGTTTTACCTAAAAGCACTATTGATTGGGGGTATAAACATTTAATTGAAGGTCAAAAAATGGGAAGACTAATTGCTGAATACTATTTCATTTATCAAGATAGCCGCATCAAAAACTCATATATTAGGACTCCAAAACAAAGGTATGATTTAATTTCAGAGATTTTTCCTAATATTCATAACCGTGTTCCTCAGCACATGATCGCTTCTTATCTGGGCATCACTCCTATTCATCTCAGCAGGTTGAAAAAAGCTGCCCTTGAAAAACTCTAAACATTTGTTAACGATTTAAAGGTGTAATTTAAATCACTTTTGTGCTTCATTATAAAACACTAAAATTGAAAGAATACATTTTAATTACAGGAGCAAGTTCAGGAATAGGGCTTGAAATGGCTAAGCAATTAGCTGCTAAACAACATAATCTATTATTGGTTGCTAGAAATGAAGCAAAATTAGAAGCACTTCAACAACTTTTAATCAAGGAATATCAAATTGAAGTTGAATATTTTTTGTTTGACTTATCTGAACAGTATGCAGCAGTTGAATTATATAATGAAGTAAAAGAGCGTAACTACTTGGTAACAGGCTTAATAAATAATGCTGGATTCGGAGACTATGGCAATTTTATTGAAATGTCATTAAAAAAAGACGAAGAAATGATTGCAGTTAATATTACAGCATTGGTAGGGCTTACTAAGTTGTTTGCTTCTAACATGGTAAAACAAGGGAAAGGTCGTATCATGAATGTAGCTTCCTTACTTTCCTTTTTGCCCTTCCCTTACTACTCCATCTATTCTGCAACAAAATGCTTTGTCCTTGCTTTTACTGAAACCTTGGCAGCTGAGCTTGAAGGGACTGGCGTAATCGTAACAGCATTATGTCCAGGAACTGTTGAAACTCCTTTTCATACTTCAGAAATGCGAAAAACAAAAGCAATGAGTGCGAACAAACCTATGACTGCAACTGTTGTTGCAAAAAAAGGAGTAAATTTGTTCCTAAAAGGAAGGAATAAAAAGATTGTTGGTTTTATGAATTGGTTTTTAAGTAACTTACCACGTATTACACCAGATAAAATGATGATGAAAATTAAAAAGAATTTAGCAAGTATAAAGGTATGATACAATTTATTCAAGATCTCAAATTTAGAAATGAAAGCTTATTTTATTTTGGTCTGATTTGCCTATTGCTTTCAATCGTATTTTTGGTATTAGCAAAAGTTACAGCTGTTCAAGTTTATGGAGTGAATGCCTGGTATAAGCCGTTTAAATTTGCTTTTTCAACCTCGACTTTTGTTTGGGCAATGGCTTGGTATTGCTACTACCTTCCAAATTTTAATATCACCTTATTCAATTGGTTAGTAATTGTTTTATTGGGATTTGAAATTGTTTATATCTCCTTTCAAGCTAGTAAAGGTCAATTATCTCATTACAATATTTCTACACCAGTATATTCAGCATTATATTCGATGATGGCACTTGCTGCATCTGCTGTAACCATTTACACAGCATATGTTGGTTTTCTGTTTTTCAAGTATTCATTTCCCGAATTACCAACTTATTATGTTTGGGCAATTCGTCTGGGAATAATCATTTTTGTCCTATTTTCTTTTCAAGGCTTTGCAATGGGATCAAGATTAAATCACAGTGTTGGTGCATTAAATGATAATTCGAATATTTTTATTCTTGGATGGAGCAAGATTGTCGGCGATTTGCGTGTTTCTCACTTTATTGGAATGCATGCTTTGCAAGTTTTACCTGTCCTTTCGTTTTACCTCTTAAAGAATTCAAAGTTAACCATTGTATTGTCTTTGATTTACGCTTTACTTGCTACACTAACTCTTATTCAGGCGTTCAAAGGAAAACCGCTTTTTAAAAATAAGATTGAGAAGAAACAGTCTTTTTGAAAGGCAAATTAAATTAACCAAAAAAAATTCTCCAAAATCAAAAAACCCTCAAAATCAAAAGATTAAGAAGGTTTTGTACTCGGAGAAGCAGGATTCGAACCTGCAACCTCCCGCGCCCAAGGCGGGTAAACAACCGTCGTTATCTTCCCAGTATTAAAGCACTGTTTTTTTTATGAAAACGAACAATATAAGAAACAGTTTCGTATTCAGATTAAAACCACAGTGCTATTTTGGAAGCGTTAGTATTTGAATATCAAGCTCCTTTGAAGCCAGAATTACAAACTGGCAAGAGTTTAAACAAATACTGAACACTTCCTTTAAGTCGGATAGGTAGGATTCGAACCTACGTGCTCCTCATCCCAAATGAGGCGAGATAAACCTAACTCCTCTACTACCCGAATAAAGAGACAAGAATGAGATTCGAACTCATAAAAAACGGATTTGCAGTCCGTTGCCTTAACCATTCAGCCATCTTGTCTTTTGCGCAAAAAAAAAGCATCTCTTAAGGGAGATGCTTGAACTATATTTACTTTTTGTTAAGTAACTATTCTTTTATATCTCTCTCCTTAATATTAATATGAGGTTCTAAAATGCAGAAATTTTGCGCTGGACAACACGGTAATGATGCTTTCTCAAGTTTAAAATGTATTTCTGTATATTTCATCTTTGTAATCATTTTGTTATTTCTATTTGACAGTACAAAGGTTAAAATTATTTTTTAGTAAAACAAATAAAATTTTAATTTAATTTATTGAAAATCAATATTTTAACTAATTTTTTGACAATATATTTTCACCCCACATTTAGTGAGTATTTTTACATTATTCCCAATTGACTGTCTCCCAATTGATTCCTGTTTCAATATCGCTTTTTATGTTTTTATTTTACTTTCTTATTTCTTAAAAAAAAATTTTAAAAAAAAAGCGTCCAATTTTTGGACGCTTATGTTATAATCTATATTTAGGGTCTGCTGAAAAAGTATAAACCTTTGATTTTTGTGGGTTATAGCTTATTTTTGCACAACCAAGTGCAAGGAAAAATGAAAAAACTTTCAAAAAACCGTGCATCTCGACCAAAATATGTT
>JBIKSI010000178.1:0-5821 GCA_044348665.1 Crocinitomicaceae bacterium | reverse complement strand
AAGATTGCAACTTGTGGTTGATTGATAATCGGAGTACCCATTACATTTCCAAAAGAACCAACGTTTGTTACGGTGTAAGTTCCACCTTGGATATCTTCTGGTTTCAATTTATTGTTACGCGCGTTTCTAGCAAGTTCGTTTACAGCTTTTGTTAATCCTGTAAGATTTAATCTATCCGCATTTTTGATTACAGGAACAATTAAATTCCCTGAAGGTAATGCAGTTGCCATTCCTAGATTAATATCTCTCTTTTTGATAATAGTTGAACCAGAAACTGAAACATTAATCATCGGGAAGTCTTTAATTGCTTTAGCGATTGCTTCCATGAAAATAGGAGTGAAGGTAATGCTTTCGCCTTCTCTTTTTTCAAATTCCTTTTTCACTTTATTTCTCCAATTCACAATGTTTGTAACATCTGCCTCTACAAAGGAAGTAACGTGCGGTGAAGTGTGTTTTGACATCACCATGTGCTCAGCAATAATTTTTCTCATTCTGTCCATTTCGATGATTTCATCTCCTGGAGCAGGAATAATTACTGGGGCAGCTTTCACGTGCGCATTTTGCGGAGCGCTAACAACAGGAGCTACTTTTTGCTCGCTTACTTGCGGAGCTGCTGCAACCGAAGCATTTCCTCTGTTTTCAACGTAAGTTAAAATATCTTTTTTAGTTACTCTTCCATCTTGACCTGTGCCAGCAATTGCGTCTAATTCAGAAGAATTGATTCCTTCTTTATCAGCAATGCTTCTTACTAATGGAGAATAAAATTTGTTTGAACCGTTTGAACTAATTGCTGGAGCACTTGAAATTGTTTGTGTTGTTTCTGCCACAGTTACTTGAGCCACAGGAGCTGGAGTACTTTCTTCAACTACTGCTGAACCATCTGTTGAAATAATTGCAATAACATCACCAACTTGTGCTACTTCATCTTTTTCAAATAGGCGTTTGATCAAAATCCCTTCGGCTTCAGAAGGAAGTTCGTTATCTACTTTATCTGTTGCAACTTCCACTAAAGGCTCGTCCATGTTCACTTTTTCACCAACATTTTTTAACCAATTAGTAATAGTTGCTTCCGTAACGCTTTCTCCCATTTTTGGAAGTCTGATTTCAATTTGTGCCATTTGAATATTTAATTTTCATTAATTTGCTCACAAAAGTAAATAAAAGTTTCTGATTTTTTGTGTTTATCTGTCTAATTTTTTCCATGCTTTTTGGATTATTTCCAAATCTTTGAAAATGTGATAATCACGGGCGTAGATTAAATTTAGTTTTGCGACAAGCTGCTCTTCTGTGAATTTTATGGTGTCAAAGGGAGTTAATACACCTTTTTTTAACACAGGTAATTGTTCTTTGTTAATATTTGTTGTAAAGTAATATCCGACTAATGTTTTGAATCCAATGAGACAAAGTAACATATTTTTTACAAAATTCAATTTTTGATTGAAGAACCAAATTGTAATTGGTAAACTCACTAAAAAGCAAAATGAAATTACAATATCGCATGTTCTTTTTAATCGTTTATTTGATTTTTTGCTTATTTCATTAATGTTGAAAATGTATAAATCACCTGCAGAATTAATTGAATTACTGCCAATTAAAAATAAACTTTCTGGTTGTGCGATCTTAAAATCCAAATTTAAATGTCCAAGTCTTGACATCCAATGAATTATTTCTTGTGCAGAAATGTCCTTTGCGCAAAATATTATTTCGTCGATATCAAATTCATTTGTAAACTGATCAAGTTGAGAGATGATTCCTATTTGATTTTCCGATTTATTTTCATTTTCAGATACCAAATAGGTATTTTCAATCTTCGAATTTAACTGAATCAGCATGTTTTTAACACGATTGGATTCTTCCTCAGAGCCTACAATGATAAAATTGGAATTAGTTTTCGCATTCAGTTTAATCTTCTTGCTAACAACAAAATGCAAGTAGAGTCTCGAAATTAGATAATAGGAAATCACCCAAAGTGTTCCAATTAAGATATAGAGTCTCGAAAATTGATTTTCTTTGGGTAGGAGCGCGTAAATGATTAAAATCAATAAAGTTCCTAGAATTGAACCAAAAAATGCACGCCTTAATTTAATTGGAAAATCGTATGTTCCAGCAAAAATATTTGCTAAAAACCAGACCAAAGTGTAACTTGGTAAGGCAATTTCGAGCAGGTTTTTTGGGAATTCTATGTTCATTTGTTCCCAATAACGTGTCAGCAAAAATAATCCTCCTAAAATGAGTGAAAAATCTAAAACTGGCAAAAAAGATTTTTTGATAAAACGATAAAAAATCGCCAAACTAGCTCGGAAATAGATGGCAATATTTATTAAAAAAGAAAATAATTTGGCGTTTTTCTTACTAAAGTGCTTTTCTGCAAAAATTACCATGGCTCGGTAAAAAACAAAAACGTAATTTACTGAACTTTTTTTAGTGGATTCTCCCTTATAGTGAATAATTCTCGTGTCTGAAAAATAATAGTTTTGATAGCCTCCTAAAGTAATTCTATAAGACAAATCAATATCTTCGCCATACATGAAAAATGTTTCATCTAGTAGGCCAATTTTGTCCAAAGTTTCTTTTCGTAGCAGCATAAAAGCTCCACTCAAAACATCCACTTCGTGAGTTTCAAACTCAGATAAGTATCCCAAATGGTATTTTCCGAAGGTTTTTGATTTTGGAAAAATATTTGAAAGTCCAAAAATCTTATAAAATGCTACAGTAGGAGTGGGGAGACCGCGTTTTGATTCAGGTAAAAATTTCCCTTTACCGTCTAACATGCGAACTCCTAATCCTCCAGCTTTCGGGTGTTGATCCATAAAAGCAACTACTTTTTCAAAGGTATCTTCTTCAACGACCGTATCAGGATTTAATAGTAAAACGTATTCTCCACTTGAAATTTCAATGGCTTGATTGTTTGCTTTTGAAAATCCAACATTTTTCTTATTTTCAATCAAAGTTACCTGCGGAAATTTCTTTTTGACCATCGCATTTGAACCATCAATCGAATTGTTATCTACCACAAAAATTTCTCCTGAAACATTTTTTAATGCTTTTTCGCATGAATTTAAACACTGCTCAAGGAAGTATTCAACGTTGTAATTGACAATTATTACTGATATTTTTTTTTGAAAAGACAAGATTGTTTATTGGATATTAAGATATTAAGATAATAAGACAATAAGATAATAAGACTTTAGGATATTAAGACTTTAAGATTATTGAAAATTTATTGTTACAAAACCGCTATGCAGGAAATTTCAACGGGCACATCTAAGGGCAAACGGCTTACTTGAACCGTTTCACGAGCTGGTGGTGTATCTCCAAAATAACTTCCATAAACAGAATTCACGGCCACAAAATCATTTAAATCTTTTAAGAAAATGGAGCATTTTACAACGTTTGAATAATTCATTCCCGCTTCTTGCAATAGTTCCCCAATGTTTTTAAGAACCTGATGACAAGCATTTTCTATCGTGTCAACTTGCAATTCACCACTTTTTGGATTCAATGGAATTTGTCCACTAACATACAAGGTATCTTTGATTAAAATCGCTTGACTATATGGTCCAATTGGTGCTGGAGCATTCGGAATCTGAATTATTTTTTTCATTTTCATTAATTTGATGATGCAAGTTTACTAATTTTAACGCAAAAAAAGAATGAAGATTTTACTAATTGACAATTTTGATTCATTTACTTTTAATTTAGTTCACTATTTAGAGGCGATTGATTGCGAAGTTACAGTTGTTCGAAACAATGAAATTAATTTTGACGATTGCGAAAAATTCGATAAAATAGTTTTGTCTCCAGGTCCAGCTTTACCAAAAGATTCTGGGGATTTGATGCGTTTCATCTCACTTTTTTATGATAAAAAACCAATCTTAGGGGTTTGTTTAGGAATGCAAGCCTTAGCAGAATTTTTTGGAGAAGAATTATACAACTTGAAAAAAGTAAAACATGGAATGCAAGAAATTGTTGAATTAGAAATAAGTTCAAAGTTGTTTTTTGATTTACCAGAAAAAATAAATGTAGGTTTGTATCATAGTTGGGCGGTAAAATTAAAATCTGATGATAATTTTCATGAAATTGCAAGAAGTGAAAATCAAGTATTAATGGCAATTGAGCATAAAACTTTACCGATTTTCGGAGTACAATTTCACCCAGAATCGATCTTAACTGAATTTGGTAAAGAAATTTTATTTAACTTTGTTTATCGATGAAGTATTAATATTAAAACATAAACATTATGAAAACTGCTATTAACATTACAGGAATTGCCTTTAGTATCATCTTTGGAATTGTAATTTTATATTACATTGGATTGGTTCACGAGGCACGAATGGATTCCTTATTTTCGACTATTAATTCGTATTCAAGTTCTCCCTATTCAACTTATACACCGTATTCAAGTTCTTCTAATTCAGCTTCATCCATAACTGAGGAAGGTGGATTAATTTGTTTGGCATTTTTTTTATTTTTCCTTTTTATCAATATTTTCAACCTTGTGAAAGTAAAAACAAAAACAAACAAAGTAATTTCAATTATAGGATTGAGTTTAACAAGCTTATTTACTTTGTGGAATTTGTTGATGGTTGCCGATTCCGGTGCCTTGTCTTTTGATGAAGTTGGAGTAGCTTTTTTGCTGTATTGTTTTGTTCTTTTGGCATTTGCAATTATTTCAACGGTACAATGCAGTGTGCATTCGAAGAAGGTAAGCAATCAGGCATGAGACTTTTGCTGAAATTTATAGTTATTTACGAATAATCAAACTAATTTTTGGTGGCCTTAAGTGCAAAAACAGAATACGTTCATGGTTGTTATGACAATATTAAACTAAATTTAATTGCTGAAAAACCTGATTGTTCAACGTTTGCAGTCATTTTCACAGGTGTAACTATATAAGGTTAAGGAAAAAAATATGCGCAAGGATGATTTGATAGTTGTGAAAGCCAGAATCACAATGAAAACAACTGGAGAGGGGGGACGACAATTTGGTTTTAAATCAGGTTACAGACCAAATCACCTATTTGAAATTCATAACAACTTAAAAGAAATACGAACATATATTGGTGACATAAGGTTTGAGGGCCAAGAATTAATAAAACCTGGAGAAACGAAAATTGTTACAGTACGATTTTTGAAAGTGCCAGAAATAGAAAAATATATTGTAGTTGGCCAAAAGTGGCTTATTAATGAGGCAGCAAGGACTTTAGGTGTTGGAGAAATTTTGGAAATATAAAAACTTGCTACACTGGTTTTGTATCAAGTGAGTTGATTCTCAAATTTGAAATTTTGTGTTTTTAATGAACTTTAGTATTTATTGAAAAACTTGGAATTCCGGAATACCCCGAGCTCAAAGGCCGGTGACGATAAAAAATAATAATCACAAGATTATTGAGTTTAAATTCGCTACAAAGGCTAGTGGAAATTTAGTGAGACTATTTTTTCAGTGACTTGTTGTAGAGTCCAATATCACTAATTTACTGTTTCATGCCTATAGTCTAAGTATCTATTGTCATCAAACAAGTCTATTTTTTCTTCTGACCTCTTGTTTTTGGGCGTCCGTATTTATCCATCTTAATTTGTTTCCAGTTTTTACGGACATTGACTTTTTTGTTTTTGTCCTTTTTCTCATGGAAGGAGGCACCCACATTTTCGCGGCGAGCAATTTTTAACTGAATGATTTTTTGCTCAGATTTTGGTTGTTCTTCAGCAATTAAAATTTCAGAAACAGGAAAATCTTCTTCAATTTTTTCAGTTTGAATTGGCATTTTTATTTATTCCAAAATAGCTTCCCAATGTGCAGATTCAAAAGGGGATAAGTAAC